>NZ_JADEXF010000051.1 GCF_015207245.1 Nostoc cf. edaphicum LEGE 07299 | reverse complement strand
GTGCGATCGCAAATGCCCTAAAAGCAGCTACATTTGCTGATAAAATCACTTGGCACTTGCCTACACCAGCATCAGAACAGCCATCGCTGATGTCTTCGTTGGTTAAAGCACATAGCCCAGCCTACATCAAAAAACTATGGCAAATCGCTTCTAGTGGCGGCGGCCCTTTGGATGGAGATACGCCAGTTTCCCCACGCAGTTATGATGTGGCATTGTTGGCAGTCAGTGCATGGTTGGATGGAGTTGAGGTTGTCTTAGAGTCGGCTAATCCAGCTTTTGTACTAGCGCGTCCCCCAGGACATCATGCTGAAAGCGATGCAGGGATGGGCTTTTGTCTATTTTCTAATGCCGCGATCGCCGCTTTATTTGCTTTAGAACAACCTGGAATTAACCGCGTCGCCATCCTTGATTGGGATGTACATCATGGTAATGGTACTCAGGCGATCGTTGAAACTGAAGCACGCATCGCCTATTGTTCTCTACATCAATACCCATGCTATCCCGGTACGGGAAGATCGACAGAACGAGGTTTTCACAATAATGTATTAAATTTACCAGTACGCCCTGGTAGTGATATTGCAATATATCAGCCACTATTTGAAAACAAGGTAGTACCGTTTTTAGCCAACTTCCAGCCAGATTTACTAATTGTCAGTGCTGGTTACGATGCCAATGCAGAAGATCCTTTGGCAAGTATTAATTTACAGCCAGAAGACTACGCTTTATTTACTGATTATTGTTTGGGGCTAACTCGTAAAATTCTGTTTGGCTTAGAAGGTGGTTACGACTTCGATACTCTTTCTCAATCAGTTGTAGCGACGATTGAACGCTGTTTACAAGACTCAGTACTGAGTGCTGAGTTTTGAAGTTGAGTACTGAGTACTTTCGCACTGGGTAAAAGCCCCGCCCCTTGTGGGCGGTCTTT
Source organism: Nostoc cf. edaphicum LEGE 07299 (assembly GCF_015207245.1). Taxonomy (GTDB): domain Bacteria; phylum Cyanobacteriota; class Cyanobacteriia; order Cyanobacteriales; family Nostocaceae; genus Nostoc; species Nostoc edaphicum_B. Next base: position 8,970 of record NZ_JADEXF010000051.1, on the reverse strand, counting down.
TAACTCAGCACGGGCTAAACGCCCCGCTTCCGCTAACAGCACTCGGAACTCAGCACTCTTCATTTTAAGTTTGTCCTGTTTATCCCATTTCACGAAATACTCGATATATATACTGACGATCGCAATTTACCTTGGTAATAGCCTAAATTCTCTGCGAAGATTTGGGAACACTGAATACTGACGCGGTTATAGCTGACATACAGTTATGAAAATTTCTCACAAACTGGTTGCAAGCTTTGTTGGTGTTTCTTTATTAAGGATTGTAGTTGGTGCGGTTGCGATCGCCGACAATGGTGGTGCGATACCTGAAACAGTGCGATCGCGCATTTTTGATCCTTTTTTCACCACGACACCTATCGGCAAAGGTACTGGTATGGACTTATCCATCAGCTACAAAATAGTCATAGAAAAAAATCGTGGCAAGATATGGTGTGATTCCACCTAGTGCGTGTCATTAGTTGAAGCAGATCGCGGTAGGAGCAAGGGAAATTGCAGCGAGAAAGTTGTTTTGCCCAATGCCCACTTACCCTGAGCGAACGCGAGTGCGTCTCGTAGAAAAGCAGAAGGGATACCCCGTTCCCCATTCCTTTTTTATAAACTTTATAGAATCTTCAGAAAGAAAAATTTTCAGCGGGGTTCTGAAAGAGCTAAAGTTTTGTTAAGATGCAATTGCTAGCAGTTTCTCAGCGAAATTCACCTATCGGGGTGTGGAGAAATAAAAAGCACAAGCAGCACAAATTCCCAAAGGTGAAGCAATGACCACCTATATTTTTTTCGACGAAGCCTTACGAATGCTGACCAACGCCTATTTGCTCTCAGTAGTACTGTTAATGGCAGCTTCTGGTATAGGTCTGGCGGTAATTGAGACAATAGAAAAGACAGGAGAACGCTAAGTTTACGGATGGCAATGTAGTTCCTGCCAAAAACCTTTGGATACAAGTGTTCGCCGTGAATAAATCCTGGGAACACTAAAGGATGAAAGTCTTATAGCGTTATAGTCCTACCTGTAAATCTACCAAACATACAGGTAACGGTAACGCTATTGGGACTCAAACCAAGGAGCTACTACAATGGGTCTATTCGACGCTGTGTTGGGTACAGATAGCCAAACCCAAACAGCACTCAATCCAGCGGAAGCTTTTGCTGTCATTATATTGACGGCAACTGCTTCAGACGGTTATCTTTCTGTTGAGCAAGCAAATTCTATCATTTCTATGCTGTCTCGGCTGAAACTTTTCAAAAGTTATCCCAATGAAATGATGAACAGGCTGTTTGACAAAATTTTGGGCATTCTCCAAGGCGATGGCTTTAATGCTTTGTTTAATGCAGCCAAAGATTCTCTATCTCAAGAGTTGCGGGAAGCAGCCTTTGCAGTAGCTACCGATTTAGTCCTAGCTGAAGGTATTATACCTGAAGAAGAAAAAAACTTCTTAAATGATTTATATCAAGCTTTAGGGGTTTCGAGTGAGATAGCAATACAAATTGTGGAAGTAATCTTGATTAAAAATCGTGCATAGGGCGATCAAACATAACTTGTTATGCCCATTGTCCTGACTTGATTAAACTGTATAAGTAGCTTATAAATAAAGCGTGGCACGGAAGTTAGGCTTCTTTGCCACTATTTTTTGCTTTTATGATTTTGAACTTTAAATTATCAATTGCTTATGCGTTGTTCTGCCACCCTAACCCAACTGGCTGAAGTTATTTTGGCCCATTCTGTAAACTTATCTGAAACTGCTTTAACACAAGTAACTAGCGGTATCCAAACAGATAGCCGTACCTTGAAGCCGGGTGAAGTATTTGTCGCTTTCCGAGGCGATAAGTTTGATGGACATGAATTTGTGCCAACTGCGATCACAAAGGGGGCAATAGCTGCAATTGTAGATTTTGAATACGAAAATCCGGGATTTCCTGTACTAAAAGTAAAAGACACCCTCAAGGCATATCAACAAATTGGCCGATGGTGGCGCGATCGCTTTAATATTCCTGTAATTGGTGTAACCGGTTCGGTGGGTAAAACTACAACCAAAGAATTGATCGCCGCAGTTTTAGGAACAAAGGGACGAGTTCACAAAACTTATGGAAATTACAACAACGAAATCGGGGTTCCAAAAACTCTTTTAGAACTTGGCGCAGAACATGACTACGCCGTAATTGAAATGGCGATGCGCGGTAGAGGACAAATTGCCGAACTGACGCAAATAGCGCGGCCAACAATTGGAGTAATTACCAATGTGGGGACGGCGCATATTGAGTTACTCGGTTCCGAAGAAGCGATCGCTGAGGCAAAATGTGAGTTGTTAGCCGAAATGCCTGCTGATAGTGTGGCAATTCTCAACCACGACAATCCTTTATTAATGGCCACGGCGGCGAAATTTTGGCAGGGAGAAGTTGTAACTTACGGCTTTTCTGGTGGAGATATTCAGGGGCAGTTAATTGATAACGAGACTGTGGAAGTGGCAGGAATCCAACTACCTTTACCTTTACCTGGTCGTCATAATGCGACTAATTTCTTGGCAGCTTTAGCGGTGGCAAAGGTTTTAGGAATCGATTGGGCAACCCTCAAATCAGGTGTGATGGTGGATATGCCCACAGGGCGATCGCAGCGATTTAACTTACCCAACGATGTGGTAATCTTAGATGAAACTTATAATGCTGCACCAGAAGCCATGATTGCAGCATTGCAATTATTGGCAGATACACCCGGAAAGCGGAAAATTGCCGTATTGGGTGCAATGAAAGAATTGGGAGAGCGATCGCAGCAGTTGCACCAGCGAGTGGGAGAAACAGTACGAAAATTGAATTTAGACGGTTTGTTGGTTTTGGTAGATGGAGAAGACGCCGAAGCGATCGCTCAAAGTGCCGAAGGTATCCCATCGGAGTGCTTTGCAACTCATGCCGATTTGGTGGCTAGATTGAAGACATTTGTGCAAACAGGCGATCGTTTATTATTCAAAGCCGCTCATTCTGTGGGATTAGATCGGGTAGTTAATCAGTTACGTACAGAATTTCCCAAATGAAAAACTCCACGCCACTTGCAGGATAGAGTTTTTGGGTATGGCAAATGGGGTATGGGGAAGAGTCACCAATGCCCAATGCCCAATGCCCAATGCCCCAATAGAAACTCTCACAACAATCCCCGATAACGAATAAAAACCAAAATCACCGCCCACGACCCCAACGCAACTTTGACTGCAACCAGAATATTCAGCAAGGGGACAATCCCCCCACTCAAAAGTGCGCCCATTTCCCCATGCGGTAACTCCACTCCAGTCAGAGTTATAGCCGCCAGTACAATGAAAACAAGAACCGAAACCTTCTCCCAAGTAGCGGCGTGGTAGCGCTGGTAAATCCCTTGCATCCACTCTGGTGATGAGGTAATGGCAATCAACCCGATCGCAGTTCCACCTGCGACTCCAGCCGCAAAACCACCGCCAGGGCTGAGATGTCCCCGAATAGCTAGTTCGATACTTACCATCGCAGCAATAGTTGCTCCCAGACGCGCTAGCACAATGGATGGTTGATCGGTGAAACGATAGATCGCGCAGGACGGCTGTTCATTCGCCAGCAGAAAATTAACTCCCATGATCGCGATCGTAAATACCACCACCTCGAAGATCGTGTCATACAACCGATTCCTGAGAATGATCACTGTTACCGCATTGGGCATACCACCATCTTTAACAATCGATTCAACGATCGAGAAATCCGGTACGACTGGCGCTGAATTCGGCAAGACGAGCATTTTTACAAACAGCGCTATCCCTGCTGCAATGTAGATCCATTTCATTTATGCTTCTCCCCTTCAGCTGGTGTATTTACATAACTCAGGATTGTCGCTGGTGACGTAAGTTCAGTTTGCATAATCTCATAGATGCGTTTCACCCTAATGGCGGTGTGATAAAACTGTTTTTCATCCTCACTGGTTGCGTGGTTTTGTTCTCGTCTGACACAAGTTGCATGGACTTCTTTATCCATCAGCGCCCGTTCCAAAGCTTGGGTATTTGGGTAGGGAACCAGTTCTAGACGCATCTGGCGTTTGCGAAAAATTTTGCGTAAGTCATCCATCAGCTGCCCAAAATGCTGTTCGTCCTCTGCCTCGTCTTTCAGCAAGCCAAGACGCATCACCAGGGATGAACGCACTGCCACAGCGTAAAGGGTAATTGCCAGCATAGTACCCACCAATGCTTCGGTTAAAGCAACATCTGGCGCTCCTAAAACCGCATATACCATTGCCGCCACCGCTCCCAATATGCCGCGAATTACCAGCGCATGGTATGGATTGACCTGAAATACCACCATACACGCAGCCAACGGCAACAGGGCGATGATGATATAGAGATAGCTATCATTCATAGTTTCCCTCGCTACTAGAACAGTAAGCCAATACATACCCCAGCACTGTATTCCAGATGGCCAAGGAGATGAGAGCGAGGATGAGCAGCGGCCATTCACTCGGTATCTTTAAGAGCAGCCCGATGATGATACTCATTGATCCAAGGGTGTCTGCAACCGAAAGACTATGGAGTTTGAATAATAGCGATCGCTTGCCCAACAGAGGAAAGGTTCCCCAAAACCAGAAGAAAAGTCCTAAGCATATACATATATAACTAAAAAAGTCAATCATACTTCATTCATTCGTTTGATTACATGAGCCAGCAACATTAAGCCAGCATTTCCCACGCTTAGGATGATGACTCCAACAACACCAATCATCCAATCATCACGGAAGACGGATACCACCAGGATCATGATTGAAGTTTTGGTGGCAACACTGGCAAATGCAAGCATTTTTTGCCAAATATCATCATCTTGCCATGCCTCATACATGGGGATGAGCATTGCCAAAATCATTGCAATCAAGACCAGATTCAGGATCATACTTTTCTCCTCCGTCGCACCCAATGTACTTCGTACCAGCCTGCTTCGTGGTATTTCAAAACAATGGTCTTTGGCGTAAAGGTAATTAGGAAGATATCTAGGAATACAAGCCCTGGTGTACGTCCTGGTTTAACTTGTTCCATCGTTATCTCTTCGTATTTATGCGGGCGGAGGATGATTTGAAATGCCTCCATATACGCCTGCGGAATCGCCACTATAATTTCACCCAGCACACGCAACCAATCTTTTAATGATTGTTTAGCTGTTTTACCACCCGGCAATAGAAGTGCGATGCTGATGCCAATGATGATATTCGCCACACTGAAATTGGCAGTGAGCAAAAACCAGATAGTCAGCCGCAATATTAGATTTAAATACCCAACCATGCAAATCCCTTCCAGAACAATAGGATTAAAATCAGACTCATGACACCGATCAAATGGTCAAATTGTTCAAGGACACGCGGTAACTTGAGTACTGAATGTTTAAAAATTAATAAATACGCCAACCATCCAATGCCGATGGTTGCGAGGGGTTTGATGATATTCGCAACGGTGTACGCCTCGTAATACACAATATTAGCTAGGAACAGCCCACCGATCAACAGAATTATCGCTGCCCAGAAACCAGGCTTTACCTCTGCTTTTCCCCCACGCGGCAGAAATATAAATTTGGCAAAAGATATTGCTGTTCCAAGGGCTGCAATATTCATAGCGATCGCTTGCCAAGGCAGCAAATTCTTCGTTGTCAACACCTTCGCCCCAAAGCCGGACAATAAGGGAAAACCAGATATCGAGAAGCTGGCTATAACCAAGGCAATCCAGATTGGGGTAGCGATCGCTCGATGTTGTAGTTCTTTGAAATTGCGACTCGGTAAAGCCCCGGCAATTAGAAAAAGCGCCGATTTAACCAATCCGTGCGTCAGCGCATAAAAACCACCCACGGACGGCGCAGCGAGGATAAAGCCCAACTGCGAAACCGTGTGAAACGCCAGCATCCGCTTGGTATCTTTTTCAAAGACTGCATAGAAAACTCCCAAAAGCGCCGTCCCAACTCCGAAAATTCTCACTATTGGGTCAATCTCTTCCACCATCAGCGCACACCGCACTAATGGATAGACACCAGCTTTTACCACAACTCCCGACAGCATCGCCGACACTGGCGTTTCCGATTCGGAGTGAGTCAAGGGCAACCATAATCCTGATACAAAAATTCCTCCTTTTGTCAAGAGTCCCAAAAAAATCAGGGCAAGGGCTTCTGGAGGTGCTACGCGCAAACCCTCAAAACTAAAGGAATGATGCGCCTGATAGACCAACACCGCGCCAACCAGATAAAAAAGCATTGCCACGTTGCTGATAAACAGATAACGTAAGCCAACCCAAATCGAGCGGTCAGTTCGGGGATAGGCAATCAACAGAAACGCAGCAATACCACTTACCTCTAACGCCACGTATAAACTGATCAAATCCGAACAGGCAAACGCGGCATTGACACTGCCGTGCAAAATAATCAGTTGTGCGTAAAAAAAAGCTGTTTTATCGCTTTGCCAACAGTAGAGGATGACTGCTGCCGTCACCAGCGCATTAGTTAAGATAAAGTAGCCGCTTAATTGATCGACTGTTAAAATAACGCCAAAATTATCTAGTAACTGTAGTGTCAGTGGCGATTGAGTGACAAATAGTTGCAACGCATATCCTGCGGAAGCCAAAGCTACAAATAGTGCGAGGTATTTATCAAGTTTGGGGAGTAGATAAATGACGAACCCCAAAAACAACGGTAGTGCAATCCAGGCGATCGTAATATTACTCATCTAACACCCCCAGGAGACTCCCGCTACACCCGTTCGCGGAGCGTTCCGCAGGAAAGGGTTAGCGGTGAGAGGAATGGGGGAACAGCAACGAGCTTCACCCCCAAGCGACTTTGAGCGTAGCTCAGAGAGTGCGCGGGGTGAGCGAGTTGCTGTTAATGATTCATGTGGATGAGTTATAATACTAGTATGACTCAATCCATATCTGTTAAATGTAAGCTTATAGTCACCTCTAACTTGTGCGGCGAAATCGACCGCACATTGGAGGGGTTTGCTGATGCTTGCAATCAGATATTGGAGGTAGCCAAGCGTGAGAATTGCTGGAATACTACCAAGCTTCACCACAAGGTTTACAAGCCTGTGCGTGAGGCAACGGGGTTGAAAGCTAACCATGTTTGTCAGGCTATTAGAAGAGTTATTGGTAACGCCAAAGCAGTTAAACAAATACACAAATTTAGACCCACCTCTATCAGTCTGGATGTTCGCACCTTTGCTTATAAGGAAGGAACCCAATCCGTAGGGGTGACTTTGATGTGTGGACGAGTTGAATTTAAATTGTCCATTGGAGGTTATCAAATTGCATTGCTTAGGGGTCAAACTCCAACCAGTGCAACAATGAATAGAACGAAACTTGGACAATATTTTATCAACTTCGTTGTTGATATCCCGACTCAACCCACAGGTAAAACTCCCAAAGTAATTGGGGTCGATCTCGGAAGGCGGGATATTGCCACCACATCCACGGGTAAGTCGTGGAATGGTAAACAAATTCAATCTATTCGTGACCGATATAGCAAAGCCAGAGCTAATGTTCAATCCAAACGCACTCGGTCGTCTAGGCGACTTCTGAGAAGGCTTTCTGGGAAAGAACGGAAGTTTCAAGAATGGTTGAATCACAATATTTCTAAACAACTTGTTCAAGATGCAAAACGGATAAACGCGGCATTGGCTTTTGAGGATCTGACTAACATTAGAGAGTCGCTCAATCAAAAGCCAAGAAGCAAAGTTGAACGTCGTAGAACTAATAATTGGGCGTTCTATCAACTGCGTTTGTTCGCTGGATACAAGGCGAATATTGCTGGAGTAAGAGTGGTATTTGTCCCACCTGCATACACATCTCAAACTTGTTCGCGCTGCCACCACATCCACCCAATTAAAGGGAAGTCGTACCGCAACGGAAAAGCTTTTAAGTGCGGGCATTGTGGATTTGAACATGATGCTGATATAAACGCGGCTAATAATATTGCTGCTCTTGGGGTGAATGAAGTAAACTCGCCCGAAATTCCGGGGATTGCTTGTCAATTAGAGGGGCAATTGTCTCTCTTTCCGACAGGCGAAATCTGGGATAAAGCTCCCGCTACACCGCAAGGTTAGCGGGAGTTGTTTACGGCGTGTTATTCTTCTCGATTTCGTTGCTTTCCAAAGTCGGATTATCTCGTGCCAACTTCATAACGCCGACCAGCATTAACGCCTGAATCGAAAATCCGATCACAATCGCCGTCAATATAACCGCCTGGGGAACCGGATCGGCGTATCTGATATTTTTGACGTTGGAAATAATTGGTGTGAATAAGCCATTTCGTGATGCAATTAGCACGTAATAGGCGATAACCCCGGTACTCATGACATCCATAGAGATGATCTTCATAACGAGGTTCTTTTTAAGGATGATGCCGAAAAATCCGCAAAATATTGTTGCGAATATGCACGCTTCTAACACGGAAATTGCCTGTTGGATAAGGATTGAAGGTAAAAGAGAAAATAAAATTCGTCTCTTTTTCCTATTTTGTGTTTAAGAAGATGTTTTAAAAGTGGTGGCTGATGTATCAAAAACTTTAGATCCTCCTAAATCCTCCTTAAAAAGGAGGACTTTGATCCCGGTTCCCCCATTTTGAAGGGGGGTTAGGGGGAATCAATAAGTACCTAAAATCACAGCCTAAGACTTTTCAAACAACCTCTAAAGGTAAAACTAACTAGCCGATTAAATTGGCTTCCTTTAAAGCTTCTTTTTCTTCTGGTGATTGTTTGAATGCAAACCGCAATAAAGGCGGCGCTAAGAAGGTTGTCAAAATCACCATAATAACGATCGCAGCTTGCAATGGTTTATCAAGAGTACCACTAGCTGCACCAATGGCGGCAAACACTAACCCAACTTCACCACGGGGAATCATCCCCACACCAACTGCTAACCGATTAATTCCAGGTTGACCAAAAACCGCCCAACCTGTGACAACTTTACCGATAATTGCGATCGCAATTAAGAATATAGCAATAATTAATCC
>NZ_JADEXF010000050.1 GCF_015207245.1 Nostoc cf. edaphicum LEGE 07299 | reverse complement strand
GTGTATTACAAAACTGACTGGTATTGAAGTTGAAGAAAGTTGGTTTTCATTGAATGGGCTGAAAGACGAAATAATTTTGGAGGTTAAAGAAAAAACTACTTTATTAGGTTTATTTATTGACACCTACAAAGATGATAACGAAGGCCAAATTATTCTGGCAATAGAGTCAGTAAGTGCAACTGAACTGACTGAGAAATATAAAAAGCAAGAGAATAATAAGGTAGCTGTTACAGCAGGGTCTGTTATAAATAGTACAACTGAGACTGTTACAACGGGTTCTGTTACAAGTAGTACAACTGAGACTGTTACAAATATTCAAAGCTCAGGTGGATCTGTCAGTCGTGAAGCAGTAGGTGCGAACAGCTCGGTAGAGTTTACCTTCCGTTTTAACGAAGACGAGTTTAAGAAGAAGTGGGAAGAGCAGTTACAGCAGATTAATGCATCTATTAACGTGATAGATGAAGCTGATGTGACTTTAGAGGCTAAGTATTGGGATCAGCTCGAAAATTGGCTGCTGAAGAACTACGAGAAGCACTTTAAGAATTTGGCTGTAGAAATAGCAAAAGTCAGATTCTCAATGGATGCTTATATACAGCAGATGGAGTTTAGTCTGAACCAGCACTTGCAAGGCTGGTCTGGCTACTTAGACAAGCTTGTGGAAGATAAGATCAGCGTTGAGATATCAAAGAAAATTAATCAGCAGATCAACCAATATGTAGACCAGACCTTTGAGCAAAGGATACGTAACAACGTCGGATTAATCATCAACAACATTGTCAATAAGCAAGAACTCAACCAATACATTGATCGGCATGTTGATCAACAAATCGACCAGACTTTTGAGCAAAGGATACATAACAACGTCGGATTAATTATCAACAACATTGTCAATAAGCCGGAACTCAACCAGTATATTGATAGGCATGTCAATCAGCAAGTAGATCAAACCTTCGAGCAAAAGGTACGTAACAACGTTGAATTAATTATCAACAACATCATCAATAAGCAGGAACTCAACCAGTACATTGATCAACACGTTAATCAGCAAATCGACCAAAGCTTTGAGCAAAAGATACGTAATAACATCAGCCTCATTACTCAGAATATCATCAATGATAATCCTGAAATTAAACAGTACTTTAACCAGGAAATCGACCAAACTTTTGAGCAAAAGGTACGTAATAACGTTGAATTAATTATCAACAATATCATCAATAAGCCGGAACTCAACCAGTACCTTGATCAACACGTTGATCAGCAAATAGACCAAAGCTTTGAGCAAAAGATACGTAATAATATCAGCGTAATTGCTCAGAATCTAGTCACCAATGCTGAAATTAATCAATACGTCAGCCACGAAATCGACAGCACTTTCGAGCAAAAGATAGAAAATCACATTCAAGTGATTACTCAGAACATTATTAATGATAATGATGTATTAAACCAGTATGTTGACCAACGCTTACAGCAAAACGTAACAAACAATACTGAAGTTAACAATAGTATTGTGAACCTTGTTACCAACAGCACCGAAATTAACAGCAAGATTGAAAATGTTCGCAACGAGTGGAATGAGACATTTATTAGTTTGGTTACACAGCAAGTCGATGAACTGATCAACGTAATAGGTGGCAGAGAAACATTTGTCAAATTAATTACCCAGAACATTGTCAATAACAATACTGATATTAATCAGTATGTCAGCAAGCAAATCGATGAAACCTACGAGCAAAAGGTACAAAATTACGTCCAGTTAATTACTCAAAACATCGTCAATGATAATGACGTATTAAACCAGTACGTTGATCGGCGCTTACAGCACAATGTAACCAATAACATTGTCATTAACCAAATTTTTGATAACGCTCAATTAACCCAGAAGATTGAGAATATCTTGGTCGATAATTCTCAAATTCATCAGAAGATTGAGAGCGTCGTGATCAATAGTACTGAAATAAATAACAGGATTCTGAACTTCGTTGTCAACAGCACTGAAATTAACAACAAGATTAATAACGTCTACAGAGATATTGACATCAAGCTTGAGAATGTCCGCAACGAGTGGAATCAGACATTTATCAGTTTGGTTACACAGTATGTCGATGAAGTGATCAACATAATAGGCAACAGAGAGTCATTCAACATTCAGGTTGCAAATGTGATCAATATCAAAGTGGATGAGCTTCTCAATCAAATCTTGAGAATCAGAAACGAACTGACTATCATCATAAACAACGCAGACAGACATCTCTATGAGTGGACACTAGGAGAACTAATGGCAATCAAAGGCTGCTTAACCGATCGCCAAGCTCTTGTTGAGCAACTAGTTACTTTCAGTGCTGAACTTAGAGTCAAGTTGGATAATACCAACTGTGTAGATATCAACACATTCAAGCCGTTCAAACCTATTTCAGTAAATCCTGCACCACTATCACCTGTGCAACCGCAGCAGTTACCAGGAAACAAATAATTAGACTTTAGCTAAGTTGACTGAAAATTGATGGGGTAGAGGTTGCGTTAGAGCAATGCAATAACGCACTCTACTCGAATAAAACATCTAAATATAAGAAAAATGGTAGTTGGTGAAGACGGAACAAAACAAATCGGCGAAGGATGAGAATATTTTCCTAAATATTGATATCAAGATAGAGAACATCCGCAACGATTGGAATCAGACATTTATAAGTCTGGTTAGGCAGTATGTTAATGAACTGATCGATATAATTGGTGGCAAAGAGGCATTTAACATCCTGATTGCGAATTTGATCGTTGTGAAGGTAGATGAGCTTCTCAACCAAATCATAAGAACCAAGAACGAACTAATTGTAATAATGAACGATGCAGATAGACATCTCTATGAGTGGTCTCTGTGAGAACTCATAGCAATCAAAGGCTGCTTAACCGACCGTCAGGTTCTTGTTGAGCAGCTTGTTTCCTTCAGTGCTGAACTTAGAACCAAGCTCGATTGTACGCCCTGTGTAGACATCAAAAATTTTGAGCAGTTTAGACCTATCTTGATAGCTTACAACCAGCAAGAGCAAATTGCTGGTTCATAACTACGCATAACGACGAGCAAGCCAATTTAATTGAGTTATAAAACTATGAAAAAAACTGGAAAACGTCTTGTAGTTTGCTGTGATGGAACGTGGCAACAGTTAACGAGTCCTTACCCAAGCAATATAGTTAAGCTGGCTCAATCTGTAAAACCAATTGCCAGTGACGGGGTTACACAAATCATATTTTATGACGAGGGCATTGGAACCGAGAGTCAAAAGGTTTTAGGGGGAGCTACCGGACTAGGAATCGATAGAAATATAGAAGATGGCTACCGATTTCTTAGTCTCAATTATGTTCCTGGTGACGAAATCTATCTGTTTGGCTTCAGTCGCGGTGCTTACACAGTTAGAAGTTTAGCGGGGATGATCTATTGCTCTGGCCTTTTAGATCGCCCTCATGTCACCAAAGCACATGAAGCTTACGAGCTTTACCGTAATGGAGGTGTGAAGCCAAAGGATCAGGAAGCAGTAAAATACCGTAAAAGTTACGGCGATCGCGTTCCGATTAACTTGATCGGTTGTTTTGACACGGTTGGATCGCTTGGTATTCCTGGGTTAGCTGTCTTCAAAAAGTTTCACGACCAGCTCAATGAGCGCTACAGATTTCACGACACTACTTTAAACAAAGATATCCAAAATGCACTGCACGCAATGGCGATCGACGAAATCCGTGAATCCTTTGATGTGACTCCCATGAAACCGCATCCTGAAGCTGAAAACCAACGAGTGATTCAAAAGTGGTTTCCAGGTGGACATGGTTGCGTTGGCGGTGGAACTGAAGAACACAGCGGGTTATCTGATGCTGCATTACAGTGGATGATTGATTCTATAGGTGATTTAGGATTGGGACTTGACTTCGATACAAGTGTGATTCCCACAGGCATTAATCCCAATTATGAATGTGAGTTTGAGAACGATCCTGGATTCTTTAAATTGGCAGGAATCAAGCTGCGTGAGATAGGCGATGCCATTGAAGATATTCATGACAGCACAATCAACCGTTTGAAAGGTCGCAAGGACTACCGACCCCAAAATTTACAAAACATTATTGACAAATTATTGGATTAATTTGAGATTTTGATATTTCTTGGCGATCGCTACAAGTACGAGATTTTAAGTACAACCAACACACAGGTAATAATTATGGCTGGTAAAAGAGACACATCTAGAGACGGTTTAAACAATAAAATTCAAACATTAGTTTTAACTAACTTTAAAGGGCTTTGGCAACTTATCCAAAGTAACGAATCTATAAAACGTAAAGTTAACAAAACTCTACTCAATAGTCTCATCTACAAAATTCCGACTCGTCCTAATGCCTACAGTATGATGACTCTAGATGAGTATATTCCTGATACTAAAATTCCTAAGAAAACTGATGCCTATACTTCCTGGGAATCACTCAACGATCGCACTTATACAGGAAGGCATCTACCACCCGATCCCAAGTTAAACGCTGAGGGGAATTTACCAAAGGTTGAAGACCTAGCTATCTTATTTCGTAAAAGAGATGGTAAAACCATTTATTCTACCAAATCAACTATGCTGTTTCCCTATTGGGTGCAGTGGTTTACTGATAGTTTTCTCCGCCTCGATCACTATAATAAATTAAAAAATACTTCCAACCATGAGATTGATTTGTGTAATGTTTATGGTTTAACCAGAAAACAAACACACCTTTTAAGAAGCTTTAAAGGAGGTAAACTCAAATCTCAAAAACTCAAGCGCCAAGATGGCGTAGAAGAAGAGTATCCCTTGTTTTATTATGCCGATCCAGCGCAGGGTAAAGTTGACGATCAATTTGAGGGTCTTTATGAACCTGTCAATGATGAAAAAAGACAGCCCGTAGAAAAAAAACAATATCTGTTTGCGATGGGAGTAGAACGAGCAAATGTGCAAATTGGCTATGTCATGCTCAATACTCTATGTTTCCGGGAGCATAATCGTCTTTGTGATGAATTAGCAAGTAATTATCCAGATTGGGATGATGAACGCCTCTTCCAAACCGCGAGAAATATTCTCATGGCGATTATTCTCAAAATCATTATGGAGGAGTACATTAACCACATAACTCCTTATCACTTTAAGTTGTTTGCCGATCCTGAAGCTTTTACTAAGGAAAGTTGGCATCGTCCCAATTACATGGCAATTGAGTTTGACTTTGTTTATCGCTGGCATAGTGCGATTCCAGAAACCTTTAAATATAACGGTAAACCAACCCATATTGCTGCATCTCTCTGGAACAACAAGATGTTCATCGATCAAGGTTTGGGGGCATTGATGGAGGAAACTTGTTCCCAAGCAGGTACAAAAATCGGTTTATTCAACACGCCTGATATATTGGTTGAGTTAACCGAGTTACCCGCGATTAAACTAGGACGGCAACTGCAATTAGCAAGCTACAACGATTATCGTCAATTGTGTGGTTTCCCCAGAGTGACGAGATTTGAGCAAATTAGCGGTGATGAATTTGTTCAAGAGAAACTCAAAGAATTATATGGTCATGTTGATAATATTGAATTCTTTGTGGGACTTTACGCCGAGGATGGGCGGAAAAATTCAACTATTCCTTCCCTAGTAGCACGCTTAATTGGGATTGATGCTTTTTCTCAAGCGCTAACTAATCCTTTATTATCACCCAAAATCTTCAATAAACAGACTTTTTCTCCTGTGGGTTGGGAAATAATTCAAAATACCAACACAGTCTCAGATTTAGTTAATCGCAACGTTCCGCCATCAGGCAAAAAGTACAAAGTTACCTTTGACCTTTAAGTGATATTCTCCATTGGCTTTTAGTGCGATCGCTTTACCCCTACTATTAAGCAAGCTATGCGTAGCGTCTTGTATGGTGGAGCGATCGCTCTTAATAATACTCTTCTCACTCTGTCACTGGAAGCTGACTGGACAATAAATAAACTCAATTGATTAATTAATTAATCCTACTTTTCAAAAATGAAACTTTTTACCGAATACCCAGAAAAAGATGAAACCAAATATTGCGCTCTCATGAGTGAGCTAGTTAAAAAAAACATGGACAATCTTTACGGAGGTAAGAAGAAACCAACTGCAAAGAGAGATACTCACTCTAAAACTAACGCTGCTGTTCAAGGTACTCTAGAAATCTTTGACTTTGATGAAGCAGCAATTAAGCAGGAATTGAGCAAACGCGCCTCATTAACTGAAGCTCAACTGCAAGCCATTTCCCTAAAACAAGGTTTATTTGCCAAACCCAAGCAATATCCGGTTTGGCTACGATTTGCAAATGGTGCGTTTTCAGTAAAGAATGATTATGAAGGTGATACACGCTCCATGTCCGTAAAAGTGATCGACGTAGAAGGAGAACGATTACCGCAAAGTCACGAGTTAAAAACCCAAGATATTATTACCCACAATACCGAATTCTTTTTTGTTAGAACCATCAAAGACTTCCACAGCTTTTTTTTGCAGGTTTATCGAGCAAAGCTATCTCCGTTACTTATACCGTTCATACTTTTATGGAAAATGTTGCATCCCTATGAAATCTCACTTCTAGAAAACAGTTTCAAACGTTTTCCCAAGAGCTTGCTTACAGAACGCTATTGGAGTGCTTCAGCATATTCCTTGGGACTGAAATCTGATTTTGATCCATCCCAACCAGGTCGAGTTCCTGTAGAATATCCGGTTGTGATTAAATATGGATTTACTCCGGTTTCCCCTCAACCACCTCATCAACAACTTCCTCTGGAATCTAGACCAAAAAGTGAACTTCAGCGTGCCAAAGCTTCAGGTTCAGAGGACAACTACTACCGAGAGGATATTATTAAAGCTTTAGCCAACCTTAATGCTGAATATTGTTGGGACTTTCAAATTCAATTTCAAACTAGCCCAAAAATGTCTATTGATGATACTACCATTGTTTGGAATGAAAAGGAATCACCCTTCATTACAGTTGGTCGCTTAAGAGTTAAGCATCAGAAGATTAGTTCGGCCAGAGAAAATGACTTTGAGGAAAATCTCAGTTTTTCTCCGGGGAATGGACTAGCAGTGCATCGTCCTGTCGGTGCGATCAATCGGTTACGCAGCATTGTTTATCCTATCGTTGCTAATGACCGTCATCAAAAACGAGGAGTCAAATACCAGGAACCAACTGTCTGACTTTCAGTAGACTAAAATGACAGGTTTGCAAATCTTCAGCAATGTATATTCGTTTGGTAAGCGCGTCTGATCGATTAGTGACACAGTTAAGGCAATTTCCGTAAATAAATCTACCGCTGCCGTTGGTTTCGACTTCGCTCAACCAACTAAAGAATCGAGAGTTGAGCGAAGCGATGCACTGAGCGTAGTCGAAGTGTCGAAACTCGTCAACCTGGGTAGATTCTTTGTCAGAAATCACCTAACTACTGAAGAATCAAAAAAATAGAGCAGTTGCACTGTAATACAACTGCTCTAAAAATTACTGAGATAGATATTTACTCTACCTATCCACAGATCCCATAATTACGTCAACACTGCCGAGAATCACCACAATATCTGCAACCTTCATCCCGCGTAGTAAATGTGGGACAATCTGGAGATTGTTGAAATCTGCGGCGCGAATCTTCCAACGTGCAGGAAAGACATTATCATCCCCAACCAAATAAATTCCCAATTCACCTTTGCCACTTTCTACACGAGCGTAGATTTCACCCTTGGGCATCTTGAAAGTGGGGGAAACTTTTTTGCCGATGAATTGGTAATCAAATGCGTCCCACTCGGATTTTTTACCTGCGGCTAAACGCTTGGCTTCCAGATTTTCGTAAGGGCCGCCAGGAAGTCCTTTGATTGCTTGGCGAATAATCTTGACAGATTCGCGCATTTCCCGCATCCGCACTACGTAACGAGCAAAGCAATCACCGGCGGTTTCCCACTGCACATCCCAGTCGAAATCGTCGTAGCATTCGTAATGGTCAACTTTCCGCAAATCCCATTGCACACCAGATGCGCGTAACATTGGGCCAGAAAGTCCCCAGTTGATTGCTTCTTCACGGGTGATAGTCCCAATACCCTCAACACGTCGCCGGAAGATAGGGTTATCGGTTACTAAGCGTTCGTACTCATCAACTTTGGGCAATAAGTAGTCACAGAATTCCAGACACTTATCTACCCAACCGTAAGGTAAATCGGCTGCTACTCCACCAACGCGGAAGTAGTTGTTATTCACCATCCGATAACCTGTGGCAGCTTCCCACAAATCATAAATCATCTCCCGTTCCCGAAACTGGTAGAAGAAGGGAGTTTGTGCGCCTACGTCAGCTAGGAAGGGGCCAAACCATAGCAAGTGGTTAGCAATGCGGTTCAACTCCAGCATGATGACGCGGATGTAGCTAGCGCGTTTGGGGACAGCGACACCTGCAAGCTTTTCTGGGGCGTTGACAGTGACAGCTTCGTTGAACATTCCCGCCGCGTAGTCCCAGCGACTAACGTAAGGGACGTACATTACATTAGTGCGGTTCTCAGCAATTTTTTCCATTCCTCGATGCAGGTAGCCGATGACCGGTTCACAGTCAACAACATCCTCGCCATCCAGAGTCATGATTAGCCGCAGAACCCCGTGCATCGAGGGGTGGTGTGGCCCCATGTTTAGCACCATAGGTTCAGTGCGGGTTTCTAGTCTGGTCATAGATTTCGTGTTCTCCGTTCGTGAAAATATTGAATTCAACCGCGCAGATGCCAACTAGACCCAATTTATCTTGTTTGTCAAGCCAAAGTAAGGGTTGTGGGAAGAGAGATTTGATTTGATGTTTAATTTTGTTGCACTTCTTCAACTATTATATGGAAGCTCGATATGCACTTAATTAAGCCATCGAATTTTTTTATCTCATAGTGCTGGGAGGGCGGGGTGAAAGAAAATGCGTTTTCTCAATGATGACTATTAACTTCTGAGTTTCTACGTAAGCTATAGAGATATTGTGTCAGCTATATTACAGTTTTATGAGGCTGATACATATTTATGGCTTTCAATCAAGAGCGTTTTGATAAGCTAATTCAGAAGTTAGAAGTTTTTGCTAACAAACAACCGCATCTTTATAAATTGCACGTTGCTTTTTTGGCTACTTTGGGCTACGCATATATATTTTTGGTTCTAGCTGTAACGTTGACTCTGCTGGTAGGTATTATCTTTTTGATGCTTAACGCTCAGTCAGTTAATGCCTCATCTGTGAAAGGTGTTCTGTTTTTGCTGGCGATCGCATTGGTGCTAGTGCGATCGCTTTGGGTTTCTTTTCCCCCACCTACAGGTTTACCACTGCAACCCAAGGATGTACCCAATCTCTATTCTTTAACTAACGAAATCTCATCAAAACTGCAAGCTCCACGGTTTCACCACATCTTGCTGACCAACGATTTTAATGCAGGGGTTGTCCAAAGACCACGCTTAGGTTTGCTGGGATGGCAGCAAAATTACTTAATTGTAGGTCTACCACTCATGCTAGCACTCCCACCCGAACAATTTCGTGCTGTTTTAGCTCATGAACTAGGACATTTATCAGGAAATCACAGCCGTTTTAGTGGTTGGATTTATCGCCAACGCGAAACATGGTATCGCATTATTAAAGGGCTAGGACAAGGTGGAAATGAAGTATCGTCGTTAATGTTTGAACGATTTTTGACATGGTACAGCCCGTTTTTTAATGCCTATTCTTTTGTGTTGGCACGGATGGATGAATATGAAGCAGATAGATGTGCCCTTGAGCTAACGGGAGAACAAAATGCTGCTGAAGCTTTGATAAATGTGGAGGTCAAAGCTAGATTTATAGAAAGATATTTTTGGTCTAGCATCTATAAACAAGTTGAAACAGAAATCGAACCACCAAAAATGACTTATAT
>NZ_JADEXF010000049.1 GCF_015207245.1 Nostoc cf. edaphicum LEGE 07299 | reverse complement strand
AGACTTCATTAGCTACGCTCACAAGGAACAATGAAAATGTCTTTTACTCCTGCCTTATTTTCCAGGCAGGTCTATTGTTAACTGCTCTACCGTTTTTATGTATCTTGAATTGGCTTTCATATCAAGGTTAACTTTGGGCATTTATTGATTTGCAGGTGCTAATTTTAAAGGATACAATGGCTCAGATCCATTTAATTGCCAAATTCTAAATACCAAAACAGCAGCTACAGTTAACCACACACAAGAAAATGATAAAGTCATTCCCGCTATAGGATTAGTTTGCCAATAAATTGCCGTCACCACTAAAGCAGATAACCAAGGGCCTAAAATAACTACAGGTACAGCAGCACCTAATCTCCGTTCTACAGTAAAAATCGTATTCCAAGTATCCCCTAAAGCCAGATGTACCACAAACAAAATTAAAGGCAACACTAAAAACTGGTGATTCATTTGCTGCCAAACCAATACAGAAGAAATTACTCGTAAAACGGCAATTATCATCCAAACTATAGGAAATACTAAAGGTGGAGGCGACCATCTTGGTCTGATTACCTGGTCATAGGTCTGACGAGAACGGGTATTATCTAAAAGAGAAAAAATTCGAGAACGGATACTTAATAGAGCAAAAAATAATCCAGTCAATAAAGTGCTAACCCAACTGGGAAAAGAAGAATTGTTATCAATCAACATTACTAATTTTTTCATTCCCAGTAACACGAGAATCATAACTAATATTTGTAAGATAGTCCCTAGTATATAAACTAAAACTGCTTTAATATCTAGTTCTTGTGTAGTAGCTATTGATGTGTTTAGAGACTGTTGTTGATTCCCAGATTTTACCCCCATCACTGTATTAACAAACTGTTCAACTATTCCACTATTATTGGATTTATTCATAATTAAGAGATGGCGCTTAGTTGGTAATTAGTAGTAATAAGTCATTATATGATATTCTAATAGTTAAAAATAATTTGGTTAGGCTCTTTTAATATCAGAGTTTATAAGTTCCGAATCTGATGTACAGTTTTTCGTAAGTGATATTGAGGAAAAAACGTGGAATTTCAGAAGTTATTGTATATTTTTACTCTAGTAAATATTGCTACATTTACTCTGGGTGTACCTGTATTTGCTCAAATCGCGCAGACTCCCTTTAATTCTGCACAGTCAAGTTGTCGTGCAACTAAAGTAAATACTCCAATTTTCAAAGAACCTTCAACATCATCCAACGCTATCAGAATATTGTCAGCAAAAACAAGAGTTACTTTAGCATATATACCAGTTAGTGGAGATAGATTTGTCAGAATTAAAGCTCCGACTTCAGGGTTTATTCAAACTGCTGCGCTGAGATTTTGTCAGCCGAATAACAACGCTCAGAATGTACGGAGTAAACCTACTATTGGCAGTGTATGTCGGCAAATTGTACGACAGGAAACTATACGTCGCCAACCAAGTACAAAAGAACCTTTTATTACAACACTTTATCCAAACACAGTTGTGTTTGTGAACTTGGTTACAGGTAATATAGTTAAGTCATACAAATCTGAAAATTACATTTGGGTAGAAATTGACCTTTCCAGAAGTTTCCCTGGAGAGTTATCTGGTAATGGTTGGATGGTCAACACTGACTTAGTGAATACTCCTGGATTAAGCAGTCTGGCTTATTGTAGTTAAGTATCTAGGCATAAATAAATTTAAAGTTTGTAGTAAGGACTTTAGTCCTGATAATCCTTTCTTTGAGCGATTTATCGCTCACTACAAACTAGGAGTTTATTTTATCGACGCACAGCTTTCAGGGTATCGTAAAGTAACTTGTAGCGCTGAAACCCTGCTTCATACAAAGGATTTGCCTGCGGCTGTACTACATTACTAGCCTGCGGTAAAATCTTGAGTGCATCTGCTAAATTGGGATAAACACCAATCCCCACCATTGCCAAAATAGCCGCTCCGTAAGCAGCTCCTTCTTCAGCTTTGGGAGCAATGAGTTTTGTTTGCAAAACATCTGCCAAAATTTGTAACCAGATGTGAGAACGTGCGCCTCCACCCGTTGCTAAGAGTTGATTAACGGGAGCGATCACACTAATTACCTCCAATGCTTCTCGCAAGCTAAATGCAACCCCTTCCAGCACAGCACGAGTTATATCTGCTTGCGTATGAGCTAATGATAAATTTACCAAAGCACCGCGAGTATCTGGATCGAGGTGGGGGCTGCGTTCTCCTGCGAGGTGGGGTAGAAATAGAACACCACGCGCACCAGGCTGCGATCGCTCTGCCATATCCATCAACTCGGTGTAGGATATATGCGGTGCAAATATATCTCGATACCAACGCAGAGAACCACCTGCTGCTAGCGTTACTCCCAGCAGATGATAGCCACCATCCACATGGCAGAATAAATGTACCCGACCTTCGGGATCGGGAATTGGGCGATCGCACGGTGCAAAGATCACTCCCGATGTACCGATACTCAAACTACCCCGGCTCAGGTTTCTTGATGAGATGCCCAAACCGATAGCTGCTGCGGCATTGTCACCTCCGCCTGCGACTACAGGTAATCCCACAGGTAATCCTACACGGGATGCTATTTCTGATTTCAACCGTCCAGCGATCGCGGTAGATTCGATGACTGGGGGAAACAACGCTGGTTTTATATTGAGAGCATGGAGAATATCTGTATCCCATTGCCGATTCGTCAAATTCAGACAGCCGACACCAGACGCATCAGATGGTTCTGTCACTAGTTCGCCAGTTAGCACATATCCTAGATAATCCTTTGGTAAAAGAATTTGCCACAGCCGAGCATAGGCTTGTGGTTCTTCAGTTCGCAACCATAAAAGCTTCGGCAGTTGAAACCCTGTAATAGCAGGATTTCCAGTCCGCTGGATCAACTCCTGGCGGGGAATCCTGGCTTCAATCTCAGTAACAGCTTTACCCGTGCGTTGGTCATTCCACAAAATTGCCGGTCTAATCGCTTTGCCTTCCGC
Organism: Nostoc cf. edaphicum LEGE 07299; assembly: GCF_015207245.1. GTDB lineage: Bacteria > Cyanobacteriota > Cyanobacteriia > Cyanobacteriales > Nostocaceae > Nostoc > Nostoc edaphicum_B. The sequence continues at coordinate 6,939 of NZ_JADEXF010000049.1, read as the reverse complement.
ATCCAAAGGAACCATGCCATGCATTTGTCCAGACAAACCGAGTGCGATCGCTCGATGTCCATCTAGCTGTTGAGTAACATCAGAGAGAGCATCCAAACTTGCTTCAATCCAATCCGATGAGTTCTGTTCCGTCCAACCGGGTTGTGGAGTTAACAAAGGATAGCTTCTGGTTGACTGAGCGATAATTTGACCTTGTAGATTAACTGCGATCGCCCGCGCTCCTCCTGTACCCAAGTCTAAGCCAACTACGATGTCAGTCAATTGCCCCTCCAAATTCTTAAGATTCAGAAGGCGGAAATGAAACTTCCGCCTTCAAAAGTCGCGGCTTTCACTCTCCGGTTAAGTTTTGACTAATGTTTCTTTAGCTCCAAACTCATACAACCTGCGTAAATGGTTCGTAACTGCATCAACAAAAAGCGGTGACTGCGATAAATCGCCAAAAATCTCAGTCAGGTTAAGCAATGGTTTGGCATCGGAACCACTGGTACGAGCTAGTTGAGTCAGAGTACCTCCTATTGGATCATCGATGGCAATGGCGTTACCTTGGTCATCCAGCCCATTGAGGTAACGGAACCAAGCTGCAACGGTGAGGCTCATGTAATTAATTGCCTCTCCTTGGTGCAGCGCGTCACGAACTGAGCCTAAAACAAATTTTGGCATTTTGGCGGAGCTATTCAAGCAAAGACGCGGGAGTTGATCTCGAATCTTAGGATTGGCAAAGCGTTCAATTAAAGTTTTTTTGTAATTATCTAAATCAATCCCCGGTACAGGTTGGAGTGTGGGCGTAACTTCTGCCATCAAATTATCAACGGCTTGGCGAATCAATGGATCTGCCATGACTTCATGAACGTAGGTATAACCTGCCAAGGAACCGAGATAGCCTATTAACAAGTGACTGGCGTTGAGTAGCCGGATTTTCATCATCTCGTAGGGATGAACATCGCTAGTCATCTGAACGCCAACAGATTCCCAATCTGGTCTACCTGCGCTGAAATTGTCTTCGACTACCCACTGAAGAAACGGTTCGGCAACAACTGGAAAGGCATCATCAATGTTGAATTGTTCCGCCACCATTTTGATATCTGCTGGGGTGGTAGCGGGGGTAATGCGATCGACCATGCAGTTGGGAAACGCTACATTTTCGGCAACCCAACGTCCCAATTCCGGGTTCTGCATTTGGGCAAATGCGGTTAACATTTTGCGGGCAATGTTGCCGTTACCTTGCAAGTTGTCGCAGGACAATACGGTAAACGGTGCTATTCCCTGTTGACGGCGGCGATCGAGGGCTGCTGTCAAAAAACCATATACTCCAATTGGTTCATTAGGATGCTGCAAATCGTACTGAATTGTTGGGTGATTGGTATCAAATTCACCGCTACCTTCAATATAGTAGTAGCCTCCTTCGGTAATGGTGAGGGTGACGATGCGACATTTGGGATCTGCTAGGGTGTCAATCACAGCTTGGCGGTTATCTGGGGCAAACAGATATTTTGTAATTGCCCCAATCACACGAGCGCGATCGCCTGATGGTGACTTTTCCACTAAGGTATACAAACAATCTTGCGAATTCAGTGCATCCCGCATCCGTTTGTCGAATTCTAGTAGCCCAACTCCGCAGATTCCCCATTCGCTAGCGGGATTTTGATGAAAGTAATTATCCAGGTATAACGCCTGATGTGCCCGATGGAACCCACCCACACCAATATGGACAATACCGTTTGTGATTTGATGGCGATCGTAATTGGGTACGCGAACGTTATTTCCTAAACGAGACAGAGATGCTTCATTCAGCTTGATTGCCGATTCTGTGCTGATATTGCTGTTCATGGGATTCATTCAGAGTTAGGTGGTGACGATGAGCTTTGGGAATGGTTTGACCGCTTTGATCGAACAAATGGCAAAGTTCACCATTAATATAGATAGGAACGAAATCGTGCAATTGGGCAGGATTATCCCCGTCTGTTTGCATAACTATGGTTTCACCACCCGCAATCTTGATGTAGAGATAGGTTTCTCCGCCTAATCGTTCTACGACTAATACTTCGCCATTCAAGCTTGGGTTATTGCGATCAAGCAGCAGATGTTCGGGACGAATTCCTAATGTTGCGCGATCGCCAACCGACAGGGTTTTAGGTTTCACTGGAATCATTACAGTTGCGTCACCAGGAAGTCTAACTGTTGTTCCAGAGTCACTAACGGCTGAAACTGTCACCGAGATAAAGTTCATTTTCGGTGAACCAATAAATCCGGCGACGAATAGATTGCGGGGATGGTGGTACAGTTCTAGAGGAGAACCGACTTGTTCGATAATACCGCCTTGCAACACCACAATTTTGTCAGCCAGGGTCATTGCTTCAACTTGGTCGTGGGTAACATAAATCATCGTAGCTTGCAAGCTGTCGTGTAAGCCGGCAAGCTCAATCCGCATCTGCACCCGCAAAGAAGCATCTAGGTTAGACAACGGCTCATCAAACAAAAATACTTTGGGATTACGCACCAAAGCACGACCGATCGCTACCCGTTGCCGTTGTCCTCCCGATAGTTCTTTGGGCTTCCGGTTCAAAAGCGGCTCTAGTTGCAGGATACGAGCGACTTCACGCGCCCTTTCATAACGCTGGGCTTTTTGCATACCCGCAAGCCGGAGGCTAAACGCCATATTCTCCGCCACGGTCATGTGAGGATATAAGGCGTAGGTTTGAAACACCATTGCCAAACCGCGTTTATCGGGTGGCACATCATTGACTTTCTGCCCATCAATGAATAAATCGCCGGAGGAAATTTCCTCAAGTCCAGCAATCATGCGGAGTAAGGTTGATTTTCCGCAACCGGAGGGGCCGACGAAGACGACAAACTCGCGATCGTTCACATCGAGATCAATGCCTTTGATGATCTCTGTGTCGGCGTAGGTTTTATGGATATTTCTTAAAGCAACTGTTGACATAAAATGTTTCCATTAATGGGTTTAAGTTTTTTGTCACACAGAGAAGAGTGCAACATTTAACTAATTCGTAGCAAATTCTCTGCGTACCTTTGCGCTTACCTCTGTGCCCCTTTGCGTTTAAATCTCAACCCTCAATTCGCCACGATTTTACGCAAAGCTGTAAGAATGTCTGCCTTCACTCATTTCACTGCACCAAAAGTCAGACCCCGAACTAATTGCCGTTGACTTAACCAACCAAAAATGAGGATTGGTGCGATCGCTAGTGTTGATGCTGCTGAAAGTTTTGCCCAGAATAATCCTTGAGGGCTGGAAAATGAAGCAATAAAGGCTGTAAGTGGCGCTGCATCTGCTGTTGTTAAGTTCAAGCTCCAAAATGCTTCATTCCATGACAAAATAATCGAAAGCAATGCAGTAGATGCAATTCCTGGCACTGCCAATGGCAACAACACATGCACAAGTTCTTGCTGAGTGGTTGCTCCATCCATGCGATCGGCTTCGAGAATTTCTCTGGGAACTTCTTTGAAGAAGCTGTAAATCATCCAAACGACGATTGGCAAATTAATCAAGGTATAAATAATAATCAAACCGATGCGAGTATCCAGTAACCCAGCGTTGCGACACAAAATGTAGATTGGCACTAGCACACCCACAGGTGGCAGCATTTTAGTGGACAGCATCCAAAGTAAAGTACCCTTGGTGCGTTTCGTTGGGAAGAACGCCATTGCGTAAGCAGCAGGTACAGCAAGCAGTAGCGCGAGTATAGTCGCTCCGAGGGAAATTGCTACGCTGTTAAACGCATAATTGAAATAATTTGCCCGGTCTTGGATGGCAACATAGTTCTCCAATGTCGGGCGGAAAAATAACTGCGGGGGAGTTGAAACTGCCGCTACTTCCGTTTTGAAACTGGTGATAAACATCCAAAAAATTGGGAAAAACAAGATGCAAGCGGCAAGCCAGCCGAGCAATGTCCATAGCCAAATCTTTGAGGTTTTACGTGCCATATTAGGTATCCAAATTACGAGCAACACTACGCATCAAAAAGATTGCCACGATGTTGGCAAGAATTACGGCAATTAATCCACCTGCTGATGCACCGCCGACATCAAATTCCAGCAAGGCTTTTAAGAAGATGTAATAGGCAAGGTTAGTTGTTGCAAGTCCCGGCCCACCGCCTGTGGTAACAAAGATTTCGGCAAAGATGGTCAGGAAGAAAATCGTCTCGATCATGGCAACCACGGAAATGGCGCGGCTTAGATGCGGTAGCATGACGAAACGAAATAGAGCGATCGCATTTGCCCCATCCATTCGGGCTGCTTCTAACTGATCGCGATCAAGTGATTGAATTGCAGTCAATAAAATCAGCAAAGCAAAGGGAAGCCATTCCCAGGAAACAATCATGATGATTGCCAGCAGAGGAACGCTAGCAAACCAATCAATCGCCCCTAAACCCAAGCCTCTGGTAATTTGCGCGAACAACCCATTTACTGGGTGCATCAGCATATTTTTCCAGATGAGGGCGCTAACTGTAGGCATCACAAAAAACGGCGAGATTGCTAGTACCCGTGCCACTCCACGACCATAAAAGTCTTGGTCAAATAGCACTGCAAGTAATGTGCCCAGACCAATTGTGATTGCTAAAACGGAAACAACCAAAACTATTGTGATGGTGATCGATGTCCATAAAGCTGAGTCACTCAGGATGAACGTGAAATTTTCAATCCCAATGAATTTGCGTGCATCTGGATTCAGCAAGTTATACCGCTGAAAGGAAAACCATACGGTCATCACCAGAGGCACAATCATCCACAGCAGTAGGAGAACGACCGAAGGTGCAACCAGAGGTAAGGTTGACACTTGCCGCGTAGTCCGTTGCTTGGTGGGTGGTGGCGTTTCGTGTTGAGGTTTTACCGCTAATGAAGAAGACATAACCCAAAGGAATTTTAGATTTTAGATTTTGGATTTTAGATTTTGAATGTTTTGTAGTTGAGCATCGGCTCTTTTTACCCATGCCCAATGCCCTATGCCCAATCCCCACTTGCCCTGAGCGTTCGCGTAGCGTCTCGTAGAGAAGCCGAAGGGATGCCCAATGCCCCATTTCACTCGATATAACCTGTGTGTTTCATGAAGCGTTCGGTGGATTTCTGCGATTGCTGCAACGCTTGTTCTACCGAAGTTCTATTGGTTAATGCTGCTGCCAAGGTTTGCCCGACGGAAGAACCGATCGCTTGAAATTCTGGAATATCAACGTATTGAACTCCCTTATAAGGAGTTGGTTCTGCGGATGGACGGGTAACATCAGCAGATTGGATTGCTCCCAGGACGATTTCAGCAAAAGGTGCAGCTTTTTGATAGTTGGGATTTTGATATGTGGAAGTTCGAGTTCCTGGTGGTACAGCAATCCAGCCATTTTCCTTGGCAACCAGTTGGATGTATTCTTTAGAGGTTGCCCAAGCAACGAACTTTTGCGCGGCTTCGGGTGATTTTGATGTTTTAGGAACCGCTAACGCCCAAGCCCAAAGCCAATTTGAGCCGTTGGGATATCTTTCAATTGGCGCACGGGCGAAGCCAACTTTGTCATAAACTTGGGATTCTTTTGGATTGGATAACAACCCCGCAGCAACGGTTGCATCTACCCACATACCGCATTTACCTGTTGAGAATAATGCCAGATTCTCGTTAAATCCATTGGAACTGGCTCCCGGCGGCCCATATTTATTAAGCAAATCAACATAAAAAGTGATCGCTTCTTTCCAGGCTGGAGTGTTAATCGTCGGCTGCCACTTCATGTCAAACCAACGTCCACCATAGGTATTTACCAATGTGGAAACAAATGCCATGTTTTCACCCCAACCGGGTTTTCCACGCAGGCAAACTCCATAAACCCCATTTGCTGGATTATGGATTTTGCTTGCCCATTCTCTCATCTGGGGATAAGTTGGCTGTTGAGAAACCGTAATCCCGGCTTTGTCAAACAAATCTTTTCGGTAGTACAGCATGGAACTTTCCCCATAGAATGGCACGGCATAGAGTTTGCCATCGTTGGAAAGTCCTTCGCGTATAGGTTTGAGCAGGTCATTTACGTCATAGTCTGCGCCTAGATCCAAAGGCCTTAACCAATCCCGCCTAGCCCAGATTGGTGTTTCATAGGAACCGATGGTCATGACATCAAATTGCCCACCTTGGCTTGCAACATCTGTAGTTGTGCGTTGGCGCAACACATTTTCTTCCAGCACAACCCACCTGAGTTGAATATCAGGATTAGCTGACTCAAATTTGCGAGAAAGCCCTTGCATCACCACCATGTCGCCATTATTAACGGTGGCGATCGTCAGTCTAGTTTTCTCTGCGGCTTGCGAACGTGGTGAACAAGCGTGTAGAAGTTGCACCAGCATCACTCCAGCGAGAAATGCAACCAGCACTTTAGCGAAGCGGGGGATACGCATCGCATGACTCCTTTAAAGTAAAGAAACCGAACAAATAAATTTTTGATTTTATGCTCTATTCTTGGGCAAAAGCTCAATAATAGAAATCATACCAATCTCATTTGAATGACGACGATTTGCAACAATTCTTCAATAAGAGGTTTAAACTATGGCAGCGAAAGCAACTTATCAGTTTGCAGGTAAAACCATCCTAATTACGGGCGGTGCGGGAGATATTGGCAAGGCAACTGCACACCGTTTTGCCGCCAATGGTGCAGGTGTAGCGCTCCTAGATTTGAATGAACCGAAGATGGCAGATGTGGCTGAGGAACTAAAAAGCTACAACGTTCCAGTCGGCACATTTCGCTGTGATGTGACATCTGCTGATGATGTTGCCAAAGCCTTTACTGGTGCTGTAGAGCAGCTTGGGCGGATTGACTATGTATTTAACAACGCAGGTTATCAAGGAGTGTTTGCCAAGACAGACGAATATCCTGAAGACGACTTTCAAAAGGTGATTAACATCAACGTTATCGGCGTTTTCCACATTCTCAAGGCGGCTGCACAGCACTTGCG
>NZ_JADEXF010000048.1 GCF_015207245.1 Nostoc cf. edaphicum LEGE 07299 | reverse complement strand
CATCTGCAAAACGGATAATTTGCCCATTGAAAAATTCTGCTACACGTTGAGCTGCGATCGCTACTTCGTCAGGTTCCCAATCAGGTGCGGGTGTTTGTTTTGGGGGTGGAGGCAAAGTTTGCATCCCGTTTCCATTTACCCCATTTCCATTTAAGCCATTTCCATTTACACCATTTCCATTTACACCATTGCCATTTAAGCCATTTCCATTTACACCATTGCCATTTCTTGCTGCTGTCGGTGCTGGTGGTGGATTAGTTGGCTGTGGTACTGACGCTGGAGGCGGAATTTGCTGGTTGTAGCTAGGTGTAGGTGATTGTTGAACGCGAGTAGAATCTTTTGGCGGAGGATTTTTTTTGGCTGAGGTAGAGTTTGAAGAAATTCCTTTTTCTATATTTATCTGGATTTCACGCTGGAAAGTCTGCTGGAAAGCTGCCGCAATCATCGGTAGATAAGATTTCCCCTTGTCATACCATGCCTGTTTGATAGCAATTCGAGCCACAACACCGTCGAACTCGATGAGTTGGCTCATTTGACGCAGCATTTCTTGCCTTGATTTTGGCTGGAGGTTGGCAAGCACCTGTTGCCAAATCTGAGTTAAGTCATATTCTTCTTCCCCAACAACTTCTGAAGTTTCTGGTTCAATATTCACCGATGGCACAGGAACAGCAACAGGTTCTGGGGTTGGTGGTGAAACTGATTTAGCAGCAGAATTGTGATTTGTTTGCTGTTCAACTGGGGGAGATGAAGTGATGGGCTGATTTTGAGCCGCGGCTTGATGATTGGCAGATGCAGAATTATGATTTGTTTGCGGTTCAGCTAAAGGTACAGAAGAGACTGGGTGATTTTGGGCAACTACTGGAGGATAGCTTGGAGATACAACAGGTGTATTAACTCGTGGCGCAACACTTGAGGCTTGTGGCTGAATATTCGTCGCACTGGGTAACAATCCTAGTAATGTTACCTCCAACCACAAACGCGGCTGAGTGGTATTTTTAATTTGTACTTCGGCTTCTCGCAAGTGTTTCTGTCCCGCCAAAATCACGCTCATATCGAAGTATTGAGCAAACTCAACCAGCGCTGTCCAAGTTTGCTGAGTACAAGCAACTAAATCGTGGCGGTGAGGTGCTGTTTTAGCAATCAGTAAATCGCGGTAAAAAGCAGCGAGATTTTGCAGAATAGTTAGGGGTTCTCGACCACGATCTAAAATGTAGTGAGTACAGTCTAGAACTGCTTCCGGTTTATCTTGAGCGATCGCATTTAGAAGCGCTAGCAAATCCTGTTCGCTTACCGTCCCCACCAAATCCCAAACTCGCTCTGGTGTCACTTCACCCGCTAATAAACCCAATTGATCGAGTAGACTTTCGGCATCTCGCAAGCCTCCCTGAGAAAGTTGGGCTACCAAAGTGACAGCATCGGGTGAAATATGAATGTTTTCAAAAGATGCGATCGCGCTTAAATGCTTCACCATCGCTTCTAACTGAATGCGTCTAAAATCAAACCTTTGACAGCGCGAAATAATCGTTGGTAGCACTCGTTGCGGGTCTGTTGTCGCTAATACAAAAACCACGTGTCTCGGTGGTTCCTCTAGTGTCTTTAGTAGCGCATTGAATGCCTGGGTACTGAGCATGTGGCATTCATCAATAACATAAACCTTGTAGCGACACTGTACAGGAGCAAACTGGGCTTTTTCAATCAACTCGCGGATATTATCGACACCAGTGTTACTAGCGGCATCGATTTCAATTACATCTAGGGCGTAACCCTTAGCGATCCCCTGACAAACCTCACACACGCCGCAGGGTTCAGCCGTGGGCTTATCACCTTTGAGACAATTGAGGGACTTAGCCAGAATCCGGGCACTAGAAGTTTTCCCCGTACCTCTTGGCCCAGTGAATAAGTAGGCAGGGGCGATTTTAGATGTGCCGATCGCGTTCGTGAGGGTGGTGGCGATCGCCTCTTGTCCCACCAGTTCAGCAAAACTTTTGGGGCGATATTTGTGGTGCAGGGGTTCATAAGACATGGAAATATAGACTTCAATGCCTTTCAACGTTAATTAGTAGCACCGAGTCGAGTTGAGGATTCAATTATTTTAAACTCTCGTACCTGACTTTATTTATCGATGTTGCCCTAGCCCAAGACTCAACTAATGCCGTAAATTTTGGCACTCAGCAAAGCAAGCAACCAGAGCTTATCCTCTACTATGATTTCAACATCAATGTATGGGAATTATAGCATATCATTTAGTACATTTGTTCTAATTAAGAAGTAGAGAGCAAGGAAAAAAACTCTTGACAAATGACAAGTGACAAATGACAAATGACTATACGTTTTATTGACTGAACTAACGCCATAGTCCAGTGCGATCGCTACAATTTTATAGATAAAGTAAAACTCGATGGTGCAGCAGATGCTCAAGCGGCTATTTCAATGGCTCAAAAAGCTTTTTCAGAGCTTGTTTGGTGGAAAACAGACTACCTCAAAATCTAGGGGAAATGTGGAAAAAGAACCAGCACCACCCTTGAGCGATACGGATCTGGAATTTCTCTTCAACGAACTGTTGCAAGGAGTACATCAAGCACGAGGGGAAGCATGGGCACAGAAGTGGCTGCATAATATCGAACATCGGATCACAACTCAAGAGTGGGTTGAGTGGTTAGGGCGCTTTGGCGACAGATTGCTAGCATCTCCTACACCAAATAATGAAATGGCTGCGCGGTTAGTGCAATTGGGTGAGTTAAACGTCGGAGAAATTGGAGATGTTGCCTATAATATCGGGATGCAGTTGTTGACACGCAATGAAGGCGAACCAATTTGGGAATATGAAGGGCCAGATGCTTTTAGCACTTCTTTTTCCTCTGAGGTAGCTGTCCCAGTATCAGAGTCAGCAGATGCGCCAGAGAACCTCCCAGAGGGAGAATACCAAACTGTCACCCTAGAACAGTTGTTTGTGATGTTGCAGGAGGATGAAAATTTACGTCAGCAGATTGCTCAACAGCTTGCCGTTGAAACAGACGATCCACAAGTGCTTGTCCAGGCATTAATTAGTCAGTTATATCCTGACGGTCAATCGACTACAGAGCAAACTGAAAATTAACTGCTTGCCAGAATCAAATTCAAGAGTGAAATCTGGGAATTGTAACGTTGTAATGCTATGCTCTTGAAGATTTGTATATTTTTTGCTAACCTGCTACGGAAGCGCTGTCCGAATCTAATGGATTTTTACGTAATTGATGATTTTTTTAAGACAACGATGGCTACAATCTAGAAAAACAAAATCCAAGAGTGTGGCAGATGCTCAGGCGGATATCGCAGTCGCTTAAAAGGTTTATAAAGCGCCTCATTGCAAGTAAACAGAATAGTTCTCTCAAGGGTGGGAGAGGACGTAATCTGGTGGGGGTACTACCAGAACTAACCAATGCGGATCTGGAACAATTGTTTATCCAATTGTTAGAAGGCGTGCATCAAGCACGAGGACGACAGTGGGCATTGAGGTATCTGCAACGAATCGAAAATCGCGTTCCGGCTGAACGTTGGATAGACTGGTTGGTGATGTTTGGTGAAAGCTTGCTAGCTTCACCTACACCAAATCCTCTTTTAGCAACACAGATGGTGCAATTGGGGGAACTTGGTGTTGGCAGAATTGGAGAAGTTGCTTATGACATTGGCATTCGGCTAATGCAAAACTTACCTACAGAAATAGAAGATTACCCTGACAATCAGGCACAAGATGATCTAGAAATCACTCCTGGGCAAGAACTGATCCGCGATTTGGGCGAACAGTTATGGGAGCATGATGAGCCAGATGTGATAGAAACTACTCCAGGTCTTGAACTGATCCGCGATTTGGGCGAACAGTTATGGGAGTATGATGAGCCAGATGTGGTAGAAACTACAACCGATGAAGAAATTCTCCCCACCCCTGCTGAACAAGAGCTAATTATTAGCTTTGGCGAACAATTATGGGAATATGATCTGCCAGATGTTGAACCAATAACGTCAGCACCTCAAAATGCCTCCTTTGAGGAGACATCGCCCGAAAACTTCGAGGAACTGGTATCGGAATATGAAAGGGAAGACGCCCAAACCACAATACCAGAAAATATCCCTCTCCCGGCAGCAGAAGATACAATCAGCTTGTTAACCCAACTTCGGTTCGACGAAGAAGTTGTTCAAATTACTACACCAGCAAATCTCCTTTCCACTAGACAAAGGACTGAATTAGCAACGTCTCCCTCGCTGGAAACCTGGGATAACACTTTAACGAATTTAGAGCCAAATGTGGCTAATACTTTAGATGAGTTGTGGGTGAAGTTGGATCAAAGTACCAATTTAGTCCAGCAACTTGCTTCAGATTTGGCAGTTCAAAGCAGTAATTCCCCTGGTATTATTGAGCGACATAACGATAATCCGATTACCCACGCTCAAAGGTGGTTTTACCAAGGTCTAAGCCAAGCGAAAACAGGCGATTTGCTAGGAGCGATCGCATCTTATGACCAAGCCATTGAAATGCAACCCGAATTCTCCGAATATTGGTTTAATCGAGGCTTAACGCTGTTCCATTTAGAACGTTTTGATGAAGCGATCGCGTCTTATGAAACAGCCATAGAATTGAAACCAGACTTCTACAAAGCTTGGTACAACCGGGGTGGAACTCTCGGAGAATTAGGATACTTTGAAGAAGCGATCGCTTCTTTTGACAAAGCTATAGAAATCAAGCCAGACTATCAAGAAGCGTGGTCTAGCAAGGGTTTGGCACTGCTGAAATTAGGTTGGCTACCAGAAGCTATTGCTAGTTATGACCAAGCGTTGCAACTCGAACCAGAAGACCAGGAAAACTGGTATCACCGAGGCATAGCCCTAGCTGTCAGCGAACAATTTGCCGAGGCGATTATATCTTACGACAGAGCTATAGAAATTAACCCAGAGTATCATGAAGTTTGGATAGACCGGGGTGTAGTGCTGTTTAATTTAGGAAGATGGTCAGAAGCGATCGCCTCTTGGGATAAAGCACTTTCAGTTCAAGCCGACTTCTACTTAGCTTGGTACAACCGCGGTATAGCGTTAGACAACTTAGGACGTAGACAAGAAGCGATCGCCTCCTATCAACAAGCGATCGCCATTAAACCCGACTTCCACTTAGCTTGGTATAATCAGGCAATAGCACTGTTTCATTTAGAACAATATGCCGAAGCGATCGTCTGTTATGACAACGCTTTGCAAATCAAACAAGATTATTGGGAAGCTTGGATTGGTCGGGGAACTGCGATCGGTCATTTAGTGAATTATGACGAATTACTGAATTTGTCGAGTAATATTATCGCGACAAATCCTGCCTTACAACAGGGCGGCTACGAAGGAAAATTAGCCAGTTATGAAGAAGGGTTAAGGCATTTGCGGACAGATACCCATCCAGAAGGTTGGGGGAGATTGCATTTTGCGATCGCTAATACTTACTACGAAGAAGGTAAAAAACATACCAATACCCGCGATTATTGGCGCAAAGCTGCATCTGAGTACCATCAAGCGCTGTTAACCCTGACATTAGAGTATTTTCCCCAGTTGCATTTAGAGGTTTTACAATCTCTAAGCAAAGTGTTGATGGCTTTGGGACAAACCACACAAGTTCAAGAATTGCTGCAACGTGGGACAGATTTATTGCGACAATTACTGAGTGAAGAAACTCGCTCAGATGAAAGTAAAAAACAGCTAGCTTTAAAATTTGCTGGCTTCGATCAATTGGCAGTTGATTTAGCTGTAGAGTCGGGTGATTTAGTAGAAGCTTGGGAAATTGCCGAACAAGGTAAAAATGCTTGTTTAAACTGGCTGCTTTCTGGCTGGAATAATAATATTTACTCGCCTTATTATGGCGCAATTCAACAACTATTCAATCCCACAACAGCAATTATTTACTGGCATATTAGCCCAGTTGCCCTACATACTTTCATTCTCAAAGACCAAGCACCATCACCGATTCTCCTGTTTACACCCATGCAAGATACTGGGGTAATACCTTTAGGAGAAGATGCTATTCGTCTCAATGAATTGCCTCTACCCGAAGCAGTGCAACGCCTAATTGAATTTGAAATTTGGCTAGAAGATTGGCATCAACAATACCAAGAATATCGCAGCACAGCCCAAGACAAAGAAAGTAAAAGTCACCATTCTTGGCGAGTTGAGATGGAAGAGAAACTGTTGCAACTGTATGAAATCCTAAATATTTCCACAATTGCACAGGAACTCGAAGCCATCACCCAACTGGTATTAATTCCTCACCGTGACTTGTACAGATTGCCCATTCATACACTTTTCCATCTTTCTTCGCCATCACCAGAAGAGTTACCCAACGTAGAATCAAATTTCAGCGTCACCTATCTACCTAGTGCCCAAATTGGTTTATCAATCAGAACTGAGGATATTTGGCAGTGGCAAAATAAGTTCTTGCTCAGTGTTGAACATCCTGAAAGTACAGGTTATCCTACACTGAAATTTGCCAAACTTGAGTCTGAAATTGTTAGTCAGATGTTCAATAATATCCAAAGAATTCAGGGGGCAGAAGCTACAAAAAGTATTGTTGAAAATGCCCTATCTGATAATTATCATATCTTGCATTTTACGGGTTATGTCACTAATAATTTAGCTGAACCGAAAAAATCAGAATTAGCATTAGCAGGTGAAGACAGACTGACTCTAGATGAAATCTGCCAACAAAATCTAGATAGTTACAACCTTATTACCCTCTCTGCCTGTGAAAATTTAAGTACTAACAACTACACTATCAGCAGCGAATATGTGAGTTTAGTCAGTGGTTTTGTAACTCAGGGCATACCTCATGTAGTGAGTACTCTCTGGAGTGTAGAATCTTCGGCTAGTGCCTTGGTGATGATCGAGTTTTACCGACGATTACAGCCGAATAAATCAGCTGTTACTGCTTTAGCCGAAGCAACACGATGGCTGAAAGAACTAACTGCTGGAGAACTGACAAAATGGTATGAAGATATTTTGAATAATCTCCATCCAGAGGAAGTAAGAATTCAAACTTATTTAGCAACGCAGCTTTATAGAAATAGTAAAATGGCATCAGATAAAATTCTTTATAACCATCCTTACTACTGGGCAGCTTTTACGATTATGGGTAAACCTAATTAGAATAATTCGTAATTCGTAATTCGTAATTCGTAATGGGGAGGTTTGTTATGCCAGATGTTCGGTTTGATAAATACTATCGTTATGAAGACTTAACACGCATTCTGCACAGTTATGCGAAGGAATTTTCCCAACTAGTACGCATAGAAAGCATTGGCAAAAGTTACGAGGGACGTGACATCTGGCTATTGACAGTTAGCAACTTTGCCACTGGCGCACATCAAGAAAAACCTGCTCTCTGGATTGATGGGAACATTCACGCCACTGAACTAGCACCGTCAAGTGTTTGTCTATATCTCTTGCAAACATTAGTGACAGCTTACGGTACTCACCCAGAAATTACCCGTTGTTTGGATACCCGCACCTTCTACATTTGCCCCCGTGTTAATCCTGATGGTGCTGAGTTGGCATTGGCTGACAAACCGAAATTTATTCGCTCCGGTACTCGCCCTTATCCCCATGATGAAGAAGGCAACCATGGGTTAGTGATGGAAGATATCGATGGCGATGGTCGGATTTTACTGATGCGAATCCCCGATGCTAATGGGGCTTGGAAAGTCTGTCCTACTGAACCACGCTTGCTGATACGACGCGAACCAACAGAAACAGGTGGTCAATATTATCGCGTACTACCAGAGGGAAAGATAGAAAATTATGATGGAGTTCAGATTAAAATTCAGCCTTCTAAGGAAGGGCTAGATTTAAACCGGAATTTTCCATTTTTGTGGCGGCAAGAATCTGAGCAATCGGGGGCTGGTTCTTATCCTACATCTGAAACAGAAGTGCGATCGCTAGTTCAATTTATCACTACACATCCTAATATTACAGGAGCGATCGCCTTTCATACCTTTAGCGGTGTTCTCATCCGTCCCTATACCCACCTCAGCGATGACGAATTCCCCGTCAATGACCTCCGCACTTATCAACGCATTGGCGCTAAAGGTACTGAACTTACTCAATACCCAGCCATCTCTGCCTTTCATGATTTCCGCTATGACCCCAAAGGAGTAGTTACAGGTACATTCGACGACTGGGCTTATGAATACCAAGGTCTATTTGCCTGGACAGTAGAAGTCTGGAGTCCGCAGCGCCAAGCTGGAATTAATGATTATAAATACATCGATTGGCAGCAAGAACACTCTGTAGAAGATGACCTGAAGTTGCTACGTTGGAACGATGAAAAACTTGCAGGCAAAGGCTACGTAGATTGGTATCCCTTCGAGCATCCCCAACTCGGTCAGATTGAACTAGGCGGCTGGGATACCATGTACGCTTGGACAAATCCACCCCCTGAATTTCTGGAGAAAGAAATAGCCCTCTTCCCAGAATGGCTAGTTTGGCATCTATTAATATCTCCGCGTTTAGAGATTTACGAAGCCAGTGTCCACAGCTTGGGTGATGATACTTATCGGGTGCAATTAGTTGTGCATAATACAGGCTGGTTGCCCACCAACGTCACCCAAAAAGCTTTAGAAAAAAAGCTGGTGCGGGGCTGTATCTGTGAAATTGAACTGCCTCCTGGGGGAACTTTGGTAACGGGTAAGCCCCGTGAAGAGTTAGGTCAATTAGAAGGACGAGCCTACAAGCCTTCAACTCCCATTAGACGGCACAGCGATCCTACCAAGGATCGGGCAAAAGTTGAATGGGTGGTGCGTACGCCTCAAGGTAGTACAGTTAAACTGCTAGCCCGCCATGAACGTGGTGGAGTTGCTCGCACTGAATTAACATTCCCATAATTTTGACATTTGAAATTGTCATTTCTTTCCTCCTGCCTTATCGCAACGATAAATTTTTACGCCAATCTACAGCTTTGTCTAAACCGATAATTACCGTTCGCCTAATTACACGCGACGAACTTCCGCAACTTTTGGTTTTATATAACCACCTAAATCCTGTCGATGCACCTCTACCGACTGATGATGTTTTACAATCGATCTGGGATGGTATTTTACATGATCCCCGTTTGTATTATGTTGTAGCTGATGTTGATAACCAGCTAGTAGCAACGTGTAACTTAACCATTGTTCCCAACTTGACGCGTGGCGCACGTCCATACGGCGTTATTGAAAATGTTGTCACCCATCTCGATTTTCGACAGCAAGGATTAGGTACACAAGTACTACATTATGCCTTAGCATTAGCATGGCAGCAACAGTGCTATAAAGTGATGCTTCTAAGCGGATCAAAAAACGAGGAGACGCTGCACTTCTATGAAAAAGCAGGATTCAAGCGTGGACTAAAAACCGGATTTGTTGCCCTACCTCCAGAGGAGTTGTGAGCAAAATTGATACAGATTAGCCAGCTTCCAAAAATCCTAGTTTATCTTTGGGTTCGCTTTTATAAAATAGTCTTTTGTAAAAAAATAATTCTTAGCCAGAAATCTTGGGGCAATCAGGCTCGAAAATTTTAATTGCGATCGCTAATTTTCAGTTTAATATTTGAAAATTTACCATCAAGGACAACTATCTAAAGAGTGAAAGTTTTTCCTCAAAATCCAGCCCTGAGTTAGTTGTATAATTTCGATTCAAGAATAATAATACATCATATCGCCAAAAGACATTTTATTTATTAAATCTTGCTAAAGATCATGATACATTTAGTTTGACGGCATGAACCCTCCTCGGCAATTATAAAGAGATGGCTATTAAAAGCCAATTATTTTACTGCTTGACAGGAATTTTAAAACTTATAAAATCGCCTACCTGCATTAATTATCTTTATTGTTGCAACGAAGAGATTACCAGAGTATGCCTGCTTCTCTTTAGTGCGATCTGCGGTTCTTTAAAAAACAAACAAATAGGAATCCGATACTACAT
>NZ_JADEXF010000047.1 GCF_015207245.1 Nostoc cf. edaphicum LEGE 07299 | reverse complement strand
GAACTTTAGCACTTGCGGCAGGGTTCGCAAAAGCTTCAGCATCCCATCTTGGAATCCCGCACCGGATTTTTCTTTGCGTTTCCGCATGAATTGCGCGATCGCACTTTTTGACTGACCCAACTGTGCCAAGGAAAAGCTACCCATTTTACTCAGGCGCATTACCTCTGGCATGGAGGGAAATACAACAGAAACGTCCAGATGATCGCGGTGTGGTTCTACTGCTGCTACTACTTTCTGTGCTAAGTCTTCGATGAAAATGAGGGAAGCGATGAAGATATTCGCACTCTCAATTTCTCGTTTGAACTCTTCGTAGTTCTCTGGGTCGCGGAGTTCCTCAATCAAGTACCCGCTGATTTCAATCGCCAAGTTGGGATTGTTCGCGTTAATCGTGCGAACTGCTTGCGACAAAGCACTCTGGTACTGGGACTCAAGCACGACATAGACCACCTTGATTAAATTACGTCCGCGTAAGTTATCAGGCGCAATGTGTCTAATGGTGGACTTGACGTGTGTGAACATGCTTCTTCGGCTCCTTTGATGCGTGTTCTCTACTAGAAGTTCCTAGCGGCATCATCAGCCACAGGTAACTTTGTGATCTTTAGGCAATATGTGTTTTCTATCAGAAAACGCTTGCCCAGTGGGCATTTTATCGTGTATCTGACACAAATCGATATAAAAAACGAAATATTTCTTTGTAATTGTTGACTGTGTTTAAAAGTATTCGCTCACTTATTTGTAAACTTTTTGTAATACTTTTATTTAATAGTTAAATGGCTAAATAGCTATTTAATTCCACTTACAAAACAAAACTTGCCTATGCGGACTAAATATTTTTTAGTCCCCTATCTGCCATCAGGAATAATGGTAAGATTAAACCAAAAAATTTAAGAAAATCTTCAAGATTTGACGGGCGCATCTATGAATTAGGGGAGTACAAGCGTTTCGATAAGCCTCAACAGCATTGCTTAATGAAACGCTGCACTAAATCGTGTAACGGCTCTTGATTGCGCTAGAAATTGGTGTAGCACGGGCGAGGTGTTTGCACTTCGCCAAACAATTGCTAACTTGACATAGAGTGTTTGGTCTTCGAGCGGTTTGTAAACGACCCCTGCTCGTTGCAAATTCTGGAGTGAAGCTGGGACAAGCGCAACCCCTAATTCTGCTGCCACTAAGCTGACAATAGTTTGCATCTGAATTGCTTCCTGAGTTACTTGAGGAATAAATCCTGCTTGTTGACACAAACGGATAATCTGATCGTAAAAGCCGCTTCCTAGATGACGTGGAGATAAAATGAAGGACTCCTCGGCGAGTGATGCTAATGACAGTTGTGTTTGAGTCGCAAGCGGGTGTGCTTCTGGCAATACAGCGACGAACGATTCTTGTAAAACCGTTTCCACGCTGAGTTCGTCATCGCTGATGGGCGGACGAATAAAGCCAAGCTGAATACGATCGTCATGCAGTGCTTCAATTTGCTCGGTCGTGGTCATTTCATGCAGCATCAAACGAACATCAGGAAACTGATGGCGAAATGACCGCACGGCAGTAGGCAGCAGGCTATACGTGGCAGATCCAACAAATCCAATCGCTAAACGACCCACTTCACCTCGACTTGCACGTTGGGCTACCTCAATCGCTTGCTCAGATTGCACTAGAATTTGTCGTGCCTGCTGTAAGAAGGCAAGTCCTGCTTCAGTAAGTCGGACTGTTCGCTTTGTCCGATACAGCAACTCGACACCGAGTTCTTGTTCGAGTTGACGGATTTGTTGACTCAGTGGCGGTTGAGCGATTTGTAGTCGTTGCGCGGCGCGACCAAAATGAAGTTCCTCAGCTACAGTCACGAAGTAACGCAAGTGTCGAAGTTCCATTGTCAATTAATACGTTTTAAGTCTTAGTTTAAGACAAAAATCATATTGGACATATTTATTCAGGCTGCTTAATGTGGAAAGTAAGTTACACAATTGCAGTTGTGCCGATCCTCGCATCTCATCGTTTTTGTATTGGAGAAAACAAATGACAAGAGACAAAAATCGTGTCGCTCCTAAAGTTTGGTTGATTACAGGATGTTCAACAGGGTTCGGACGGGCCCTAGCAGAAGCGGTGTTGAAGAAGGGCGATGAAGTGCTAGCTACTGCTCGCCAACCAGAGCAACTTCGCGCTTTGATTGAACACTATCCAGAAACCGCAAAGGCTGTACGTTTGGATGTAACACTGCCCCAAGACATACAAACAGCAGTTGATACAGATAGGAACAGTAAGGTAATCGTTGGCTAGCTAAGTTCTGAGCTAGTCATGAGACGGTGCATACATCCACTAAGAAGCAGAATTTAAGTCAGGAGAAAATTAAGTGATTCGACTCAACGATCAAGTAGCGATCATTACTGGAAGCGGGCGAGGTTTGGGCGAAGCATATGCCCATCTGCTGGCGGAAAGAGGAGCACGAGTGGTTATACATGACGCAGGCGTTAACAAAGATGGAACCGGATTTGATCCGAATGTAGCGGCTGATGCTGCAAGGAGAATTCAAGAACTAGGTGGAGTTGCGTTACCGAGCAACGTAATCCTTGATAGTAGAGATAGCTGTCAAAGTTTAGTGGAAACTACGCTCTCGAAGTTTGGTCGCCTCGACATCTTGGTTCACAACGCTGGATGGGTTGCATACCAATCCGTGCAAGAACTGACACTTGATTTTCTACAGCGCGCCATCAGCATTAATTTAGAGGCACCAACATGGCTGGCTCAAGCTGCCTTTCCAATTATGAAACAGCAAAACTACGGACGGATTGTGCTGACGACTTCGGATAGAGCTATTTATCAACAATATGCACTCAGTGGTCTTGCTCCTTACGCGATGGGAAAAATGGCACAGATCGGTCTAATGAATGTGCTCGCGGTTGAAGGCAAAGAGCATGGAATTCTCGTTAATGCGATTTCGCCAGTCGCCAAAACGCGGATGTGGAACATCCAAGATCAGCCAGAGGATTTGCGACCCGATCAAGTCGCCCCTGGAGTGTTATATCTCGCTTCTGGTGAATGCCGAGAGTCTGGATTTATATTAAGGGCAAGCAACGGGCAATTCACAGCCCTGCGCTGGGTCGAGCGAAACAACGTAGATTATCCATTAAACCTTGCCGCTGTTGAGAGTTCTACTGCGGAGGATTTGGCTACTCGCTGGCAGGAAATTGCTTCGGATATTGCGTTTTAAGGACTGAGCTTGTACTTCGAGATGATCTGTAAGGAAATAATCGAAGATGGAAATATTATCGGGCTTGAAATATTAGAAGCTTCCAAAAGAATTGATAATCCACGTTCCCTAGAGTATTCGATTTTTACATAATTGAGATGTATTGTATTAGAGTACAGGTTTTCTTACCTTTGAAGCGATCCTGTTTTAAGCACAGACACTAAGACACAAAGATCAAAATATCTAACCTTCTCGCACCATCCAAACCAACATTCTCAATAGTATTTCCACTGGCGGAACAGTATAATCATTCAAATCAATACTCAATATTTGCCCTTCTAATTTCAAAAATCGCCAAGCCGTACCGCTGCTGACGCTACCATAAATTGTCTTAATCGTATTTTCTAAATGCCGACTTAGGTAGGATTTGGGATTCTAATTTATCGGATAGGTAATTCAATCACAAACTCTGTACCTTCACCTTGTGTTGAATGGCAACTTAGCTTACCGCGATGATTGTTAACTACAATTTGGTAAGCAATAGATAAACCTAGCCCTGTTCCTTTGCCAATGACTTTTGTAGTGTAGAAAGCATCGAATATCTTTGTCCGGTTTGCTTCGCTGATTCCTGAGCCATTGTCTGCAATTCTGAGAATAACTCGCTCTCCAATTACTTCAGTTTTAATCCAAATCATACCAATATGTCTAAAATTTTCATCAAAATACTGATTTTTTTTGATTTCTTCAATTGCATCGATCCCATTACTAATCAAATTCATAAAAACTTGATTTAGTTCGCCTGGGTAGCACTCAATAAGTCGTAGTTCTCCGTATTCCTTGATTAATTTAATTGCTGGACGATGAGCATTTGCTTTAAGTCGATGTCCAAGAATGAGTAGCGTAGTTTCTAAACCTTCATGCAGATTAGCCAGTTTTTTTCCTGCTTCTCCGTGTCGAGAGAACTTATTCAACGATGACACAATTTCTGTAACGCGATCTGTACCTACTTGCATAGATTGAATAATTTTGGATAAATCATTTAACAAATAATTGATATCTTTTGTTTTAATAGCATTTTGAATTTCAGTTGGGGGATCAGGTAGATACTTTTGATATAGTTCAAGTAAATTAACAACATCTCGGAAATACTCTTCAACAAAATTCAAGTTGCCAGCGATAAAATTGATGGGATTATTTACTTCATGGGCAATTCCTGCTGTCATTTGACCCAAGGTTGCGACCTTTTCTGCTTGAATCAGTTGAGTTTGAATCTGTTGTAATTCGGTGTTTTTGTCAATCAAGGTTTTCGTCAAATTTTTAAGCTTAAGTTGATGCTCTACTCGCACTAAGACCTCTTCATGCTGAAAAGGTTTAGTAATATAATCTACTGCTCCTAATCGCAATCCTTTAACCTTATCAGCAGTATCTGAAAGAGCAGTCATAAAAATAATTGGAATATCCCGGACACGAGGATTGCTTTCACTTTTTAAGTATTTACAAGTTTCAAACCCATCGATACCCGGCATCATGATATCAAGCAAGATTAAATCAGGTAAATTATCATTTTCTAATCTCTGAATGGCTTTTTCACCACTACGAGCTGCCCAAACTTCAAAGCTAGACTGATCCAAAAAGCTCGATAAAACTTGTAAGTTGGCAGGGTTATCATCAACGACTAAAATAATTCCTCTACTAGGATCGCTATTTAGGGAATTTTTTTGATCGCCTATCGTTGCTGTCATAATATTTCTATCCTATATTGATTCATGTTACTTTTTTGCAATACGCTAAAGGAGAACACTCCAAATTTAAAATTCACGCACTACAATTCCCATAAATAAATTTAAGAAAATTAATCTTTTAATTTTTCGGTCAAAAATTTAAGGATTAAATCTTCATCAAACTGCCTAGCTAGCTGCCGCAATTGATTAGCAAAGGGAGCAAATTTCGTGTCTGTTTCCTCTAGTTTATCTGCCCATTTGAGAATGTCATTGAAGTTACCCTTACTGGCTAAATTCATCAGTTCTTGCAATATATCGAGGGAAGGAGGAGTCAACTTATCTGGTGAACTATCAAGTGTTGTAGGCGAAGAATTGATTTGTTGTTCCTCAGACTGCTGGTAAATCCATATCAAACCTAAATGGCACTCTAATTGATGCAGTAATTCATCTGCCTGTACAGGTTTACTCAAAAAGGTGTCACCTCCTGCTTGTAGACTGCGATGTTGGTCGGCTTCAAAGACACTAGCAGAAGAGACGATAATCTTGACATCCTGGATATCTGGGGTATGACGCAGGTGTTTAATCAATTCAAACCCATCCATTTCTGGCATCAGCAAATCTGTAATCACCAGGTCTGGTTTCAGAGCGATCGCTTTTTCTAAACCTTCTTTACCGTTACTGGCTTCAACCACTTTGAAACCCAATGGTTGCAATAAGCTTGTAATTACTGTGCGATTCTCCCAGCGATCGTCCACCATCAAGATGGTGCGGGGTCTACCTGTAAAGCCAATGATTTGTCCCTTGGATACAGCCATCGCAGATTGTACCCATTCGCTGGCTTGGGCGATCGCAATTTCAAACCAGAAAGTACTACCCTGACCGATCTCACTTTTAACTTGGATATCGCTACCCATCATCTGCACCAACTGCCGAGTAATAGCTAAACCCAGCCCTGTCCCTTCTATTTGATGCTTTTTCTCACCTACTTGTTCAAATGGTAAAAAAATGTTGCCCAATTGGGTTGGAGTTATGCCAATTCCTGTGTCTTTTACACTAAAGTGAATGCGATATTTCTCTGTCTGCCCATCAGCATGAAGTCGATCGATTATCTCAACCTTGAAGCTAACCTTACCCTCATCGGTAAATTTAATCGCATTTCCCAGCAGATTCAAGAGAACCTGACGTAACCTTTTGACATCGACATGAACCCCTGTGGGTAAGTTACTTGCGGGTTCATAGACAAACAAAATGCCTTTTTGTTCTGCCCGAATCTGACAAATTTCTACAATACCCTGTAAAAAAGACGGAAAATGCACATCTTGAGGATTCAGTTCTAGTTTTCGCGCTTCAATTTTGGAAAGATCCAAAATGTCATTAATTAAAGTCAGTAGATGAGAGCCACACTGTTCAATGATGTTTACATGATATTGCTCTGACTCCGGCAAACCTTTAGAACGCAGCAAAATTTGAGCACAACCCAAAATACCATTCAAGGGCGTTCGCAGTTCATGGCTCATGTTGGCTAAAAATTCGCTCTTAGCGCGGTTTGCGGTATCAGCCGCTGCTTTAGATTTTTTCAGTTGAGCTTGTTCAAACGCTTGTACCTGCCACAAGACAGCGATCATCGTCACTGTCAATCCGCCCACAATTAGGGCGATCAGATCGAAGAATTGTAGCCGAGATTCAATGTTTTGACGCGGAATTACCAAAGCTACAGACCAATTAGCTTCTCGCAACGGTACATAAGCAACATACTTTTTAGTGCCGTCAATTTCCATCAACTGAATTCCCTGTTGTTTGTTTACCATCTGCTGCGCGATCGCATTTAAATTGCGATCTGGAATTTTCAGCAGGCTGGGTGCAGGTTTTTCTACCGTTGACATTAAGGTTGAGTTGGGATGGACGATCGCTTCTCCTTGGGAATTGAGGGCGAATGCATAGCTGTTCTTGCCGTAGCGCAACGAGTTGACCACCTTAGCAATGCGATCGACTTTAACATTGCCGTGGAAAACCCCAATCGGCGAACGATTGGTAGGAGAATCAGACCAGATTGGAGTGGCGATCGCAATTAAAGGAATACCTGTGGAACGGCTGATAAAGGGATCGGAAATGTTGCTTTTTCCAGCTAGTGCTTTTTGAAAGTAGTCTCGATCCTTAATATTCTTATTTGACCGACCAACCTTAGTATTAAAATACGAACCATCCGGGGTAGCTAATAGGAAAAAGAAAAATTCATCGATCCGCTCAACTTCTGACTTTAAATAAGGTTCTGTTAAAGACCAGTCTAAGGAGCGTACAGTTGAAGTATGAGCAAGGGTTTGTACCTCGACTTTGCGAACATGTAACCACTCCTCAATTTCATCAACCCCTCTCTGTACCTCCAAAAAAGCTTTTCCTCTCAAGTCTTGTAGCGTTATTTTACGAGCAGCTTGATAGCTAAAATAAGCAGAAATACTCACAATAAGAGTAGTACCGCCAATAATAAATCGGATCGGTAAACTTCGTGAGGAATACATTTTGATGTCAGATGGGCTGGAGTTGCCTTTTATCACAGGGTTCACCCTCTAAACAATGGGTTTGGTAAGCAAAAAAAAAGGGCTATATTTTAGATTGCCCAAAAAATTATTAATAATCGCAGCTATGATTGTTACCCATAGCTGCGATTGTCAATACCCTAAACTTTGCTAACCATCCTTTAAAGACCTGTATTGCTAAGTACGTATAGGCTTACCATCGGGTAAGTTCAAAAAATACATTTTATAGAAAATATAATAATCAACTTTACCGCTATATTTTTCTTGATAATTAGATAATATTACTGACACTTCAGTTTTATCAAATGATCAAATTTTATCTACTTAAAGAGGTATTTAAAATTAAAAACTCTGGCTTATTTGGTAATGTCAACTAAATATAGCTGAAAACCAGTAGTCGCAATCTAGGTGACAGTGTTAGCGATTAAATAACTGCCAATTCTATGCAAAATTAATGTGAAAGAGGTTATCAAATCTCATTAACAAGCTACAGTATATACCTATAGCATAACGAACGAATTAGGTAATATTTGCCTTTTGACTAATGACTCAAGTAGATATTCTGATCCTTTCAAATGGCCCAGGTGAAGTAACAACCTGGGTGCGTCCAGTAGTGAAAGCGTTGCGGCAAGAATTAGGGGATGACCGTTCTTTAGTAAGGATTTCTGTAGTATTATCGCCTTGCTCAAATGCCAGTGGTAAAGAAGCAGCGATCGCTCTTTCTTACCCAGAAGTAGATAGAGTTCAGGGAGCAGAACATTTTTGGCAATTTTTGCTTTGGGGCAAAACATTTGAAAATTGGGATTGGAGAAGTCGCGGTGTTATCGTTTTTTTGGGCGGCGATCAAATTTTTCCAGTGATTATAGGCAAAAAGCTCGGATACCGCACAGTTGTTTACGCCGAATGGGAAGCCAGGTGGCACAACTGGATCGATCGCTTTGGAATCATGAAACCTGAAGTTGCAACCCGTGTCCCCCAGAAATATGCTCAGAAATTCACTGTTGTCGGTGATTTGATGCTAGAAGCTAGTAGTCATTCGTCATTCGTCATTGGTCATTTGTCCTTAGCAAACGACAAAGGACAAATGACTAATGACATAGATGCGTCAACGGCTACTCTTCGAGAACGCCAAGAGCGAACCCACAAGGTAGGACAAAAGACTGAATTGATTGGTTTACTCCCTGGTTCAAAAGCAGCAAAATTAGCCCAAGGAGTACCATTATCTTTAGCTATTGCCGAATACGTTCATGCAAAAAGACCGCAAACCAGATTTGTAATTCCTCTAGCCCCAACTTTGGATTTACAAACTTTAGCTAGTTTTGCCGATCCCCAGAAGAACTCTATTGGTGAAAGCTTTGGCTTTGGTGGTGCTTCCTTAATTATCCCAGAGGATGCTAACGGCAAGGCATTGCTCAAAACTGCAACGGGCTTAACTGTGGAACTGTGGCAAGAAAACCCTGCATATCACTTATTATCCCAGTGCTGTATCTGCTTGACTACGGTGGGGGCAAACACTGCCGAACTTGGTGCTTTAGGAGTGCCAATGATTGTTTTACTGCCAACACAGCAACTTGACGCTATGCGTTCTTGGGATGGTTTACCTGGATTGTTGGCAAATCTGCCAGTAGTCGGTACGCCCTTTACTAAGGTGATTAATTGGTCATTTCTGAGATTTGTGAGACGCAAAGGTTTATTAGCATGGCCAAATATCTGGGCACAAGAAGAGATAGTCCCAGAACTTATGGGTAAACTTCAACCGCAAGAAGTTGGGGAAATGGTTTTAGACTTTTTGGCGAATCCAGAAAAATTGGATGATATGCGCGCTAAACTCCGTAATATTCGCGGTGAAGGCGGTGCAGCCCAGAAGATAGCACAGATTGTTGGTGAGGAAATTAAGAAGTCAGGAGAGATGAGGGAGTAATGGGAGCAACATCTCCCTGATTTTTACCTTGGCTTAATCTGAAGATTCTCCATCCCTGCGCCCAAGCTCATAAATGCCAGCACCCATACAGGCTAATATACCTGTACTAATTCCCCAACTTTCGCCTAAACTAATTTCCAGACCCCAGTTACATAAAGCGCCGACTACCAAAAAAGGCACAATGCTAAACAGTGAGGCGTAGAAAGCATTTTGGGATTCTCTGGCTTTACGAGTCTTTTCAAATTCTGACTGGCTGGTGTAGAGCGATCGCTCGGCAAAGTTAAACCAGCGATTGAGTTGTTCGATTACCCATTCATTGACTCTGGAAAAACCTAGATATAGCGCCAATGACCACAAACTCGCTCCAGCGATCGCGATCGTGTCTAACTCAAAACGGAAAGGCAAAATTTCAGTCAGCATTGCTTGGGGTTAGTCCTGCAAAGGGTCAACTTTAGCTCTTGGTAGATGCTAAATAAACCTCTTGTGCAATTTTAAGCATAAAAGCTAACAAGATTTCAACTACGTGGCAAATCTCCCGCTTTTTGGCTGGAAGCAAACCTAATTTACGGATTGCTGGGTAAATTATCGGGGTCGATACCAAGAGAACGTAAATGCTGTGCAAAC
>NZ_JADEXF010000046.1 GCF_015207245.1 Nostoc cf. edaphicum LEGE 07299 | reverse complement strand
CGATATATCTGCAAAACTAAGTCTTCAATAATTCCCATCCGTTCCCACTTCTGCCAGTCTGCTAAAAAGAAATCGTAGGAAAAACGTTGAGGATTAGGAGCAACGGAAACCAGGCAATTTTTTTTAGTGGCTTTAATGGCCGTAAATACCCGTTTCATAAACTCCGTGATTTTCTTAGCTCTCCAACGCACCCATTCTGGATCTTTAAAGTTTTTGGAGGGAGCTTTCCCACGATGTTCTTTTTTGTAAAGTGCCACTGTATAGGCATCGTATCCTAATTCTGATGGTAAGCCAAAATGGTCATCAAATTGAATACCATCAATATTGTAGTTTCTAACAATTTCAACGATTAAATCTTGGATAAACTGTTGTACTTCTGGGCGAAAGGGATTTAGCCAAACGCGATTATGTGTCCCTTCTTTGACAATCCGAGTCCCATTACTGCGACTGGTGAGCCATTGGGGACGATTTTTAGCTAATAGAGAATCCGCTGGCGCCATGAAGCCAAATTCAAACCAGGGAATCACTGTTAATCCTTTTTGATGTCCCACATCGACAATTTCTTTGAGGATATCTCGCCCTTTGAGTCCGGGTGTAGGATCGAGCGATCGCCCGATAACTTTTTGGGCAACTTTGCTAGGATACAATGTATACCCCCAATTCCAAACCGCCGGATATATCGTGTTAAAATTGAGTTCATCAAGGCGTTGCAAAGATCCTTTGAGGCGATCGCGCTCAAATAACACATCACTATCAATATTTGTTAACCACACTCCCCTTAACTCAGATTTTGGCGTTGACGGCAGATTAATTTGAGCGTTCAAGGGGAACGACAACATTATCGTAGCGATCGCACTCAAGGTAAGCATAACGATAAACAAAAGAGACTTTCTACTTTGGCGGATATTCCACCAAGAAGAAAACTCAACACACCACTCTACAAACCTTTTCATCATTATTTAAAATGTCTGTGTCAGTGAAGGAAACATTGGGATAACTAATATTAATGCTTAACCTTTGTTTCCTGCTCTAAAAAGAGGTTGCCAATGTCAAATAAAAGCTGCATAGTGCCTCGGTACTGGAGTTTAGACTAAACAACAAAAAACGACCCAGCAAAGCTGAGTTGAAAAGAAACAGGCTTCAGACATGAAAATCTACAACCCTAAGCAGATTTTGGTTGCTCTTTGCGGGGCTTATTTGTAGTTTTTTTGACTATCGGATAGCGAATTCTACGTTGTCGTGGTTTTCCTGGTTTCCAGCCTGGAGACTTTCCACGAGGTTTAGGCGAGCGGGCAGGAGTACCAATCACTGCAAAAATGCTCCCCATCGCTTGGGCAACCCTACTACCTTGCGGGGGGGCAAAAAGAAAGGGTTAAGACGCAAATAGAAGGCAGGCGAATAGCCCAATGGCACGCTTGTAAACCTTGTTCGAGCAGGGCTTCATGAGAATGACTACATGTGTTTTACTTTTCAGCACCTGTTGAGTGCATCAAGATGATCTTCGGTTGTGTCCTGTAGCTCGTATACAATCCAATAGTGGCATGAAGTACCAGCCGATCGCCGCTATGATCGCCAACAAACTCCCATTCAGGCTCAATACCCACTCGACGCTGGTTAATTCTGCGATTACACCCGCAATCGGTAACCCGAAAATTCCTGCGCTAAAAGCGATCGCGCTGTGTGATGTAAAAACCTGTCCAGCTATTCGACTGGGTGTCACTTCTTGCAAAATCGTCTGTTCTAGAGGATTTCCTGCGCCTAATAGCAAACCACCAAAACTAACCGCTAGAATCAGCCCAGTTGGAGTTTCGACGATGGCGCACAGCAGAATGGCGATCGCAGTGAGAAGTAAACCGCTGTAATAAATGGCTGAACGAGAAAATCGTTTTGTCACCTTGCGTAGGATAAAGCACCCAGAGTTGCTGCCATACCCAATCCAGCTAAACAAAGACCCAGTAGGGCAGGATTGGCAAATTTCTGGATGGCTAACACTGGAAGCAAGAGACCGAGAAATGGCAGCAGCACAAAATTGAGTACCATGCCGCTGAGGGTGAGCGATCTTAGTTGACGCTGCTGGAGAATGAACCGAATTCCGGCAATTGGATCGATCTTCTCATGCTTAAACTCTTGATGGCGTGAACGTGGAACTGCGATCGCAAATACTACAGCACAAACAAAGAAACTCGCTGCGTTAACGAACAATAGACATCTCCGAAAACTATCAAAGCTTTGCTGTGGCTAGTTTATAAGACGGAAATGCAAGCATCAAAAACTAGCCAGTCAATACGATAACATAAGGATTTGAGATACTTACTGATAATAACAAGGCAAAAATATGTAATTATATGCATTAATTTTAGCCTGAAGGCATAGGATACATTTCCATTGGTAATATTAGCGCTTCAATTCGTAATCTTACTAATCCACAAATTGTCAAGACAACTTGTTCATACTTTTTAGGATTCAACCTAAAAAGTATGAACAACTCGAAAAATTTTTACTGAGCGGATTCGATGTTCAACAAATACTCGTTTGGATGAAAACTCCTTATTTGATTTTTTTTGGTTAGTTGTTAACTCTCTATTTCTTGGTTTCTTAATTGGAGTATCAATTAAATCTTCTCCTAGATAACCTAAATCTCCCTTAAAGTTTTGTTAGGGTGAGCTTATTGCCCTCATCTCACTTATCTTGCTGCGATGTCAAGTACATTTTTTATCTGCTCTCTGATGCTTATCTTGTTCTTTTTGTCAAGTTCATACTATACCAAATTAGATGAGCTTACCCTGCTTGCCAGGCAATTATTTCAGCTTTTCTTAGTGCCATTCAGTTATGATGCAATTGTTCAACAACTGCGGCGATGTCTACGACGGGCTACGCCTACGCATGATTCATATTTTGATTCAGCAACGCCGACAGTTTAATCAAGGGAACCTACGTTACCGCAACGTTTGTTAGCAGGAACGGCTTCCATCATTTTTTTGGGTTTCGGTAGATCCAAGTTGGTCATAAGCTCAATGAAGCTAGCGCGATCGCGGAGCATCTGTGTTGGGCATAATCCTGCCGCAGGCTCACGAGATTCGCATTTTACAAATCGCGGATTCCATCGCCTTTCTTCCCCAATTGTAGATACTATATGACCTTGATAATCGTGACCAGGATATACAAAGGTTTGATCTGGTAATGTAAATAGCCGTTGTGTCACCGAGTCATATAAAATTCCTGCATCACCGCTTTGAAAATCTGTCCGCCCACAACCTCGAATGAATAAAGCATCTCCTGTGAGAACGTAAAGCTCCTTTGGAGCCGTTTCGCTAACGCCATTGACTAGGTAAGCCATATGGCTATCAGTGTGACCTGGTGTGGCGATCGCCTCAATGGTTATGCTTCCTATGTGTAACATTTCTCCATCTCGAATAAACTGATTAGCGCAGCTTGCCTGAGCATTTTCTGGCAGTACCCCCAGGCAAAGAGTCAATTCCCGCAGTTTTGAAGTTCCTGTGATGTGGTCTGCGTGGATATGGGTTTCCAGACAATACCGGAGTATGAAGCCCAGCTCCTGAAGAAGATGGTAGTCACGTTCAAATTGTTCCAAAACTGGATCGACCAGAACTGCTTCTTGTGTATTGAGGTCAGCAATTAAGTAAGTATAAGTACAAGATTCGCGGTCGAATAATTGGCGAAAAAACATCTATAGCTCTCCTAATACACGAATCAATACAATTGACTCCAAGTGAATTCTGTTGCGGTGGAGATATTAGTACAGTTAAATTCAAATGCTTTGCCACCTAGCAAGCGTCTCCTAAAGGGAGATGAATCGCTAACGCTTTGTAACGGCAGTTACTCATCGTTGTAGCGATCGCCGTTACTCCAGACGTGTAGCACAATACTTTTTGATAACTCTGCATCAAGATATCAAAACATTCTTAACACAATACCTTTCTATGTCCAATGAATCTCTTTGGAACGAAAAGCTCTATCCCAATCGTTAGCAATTACCTCCATCATATTGATCATGCCTTCATAGCCAAAATATGGCTTGTCAACATAAGTTTCTCTGTTAGTGGGGCTAAATACGTCAAAAGCAATTTTGATTCCTAGTTCCTCTGCCATGTATTTTTCCCATGCCGAGCCAATCACAGCATCAACATCCAACTCTTGTAAGGTCTGTTTAACTTGATATCCATCTGCCGAAAAAGCTACGCGGGGAGCAAGACCAAGACTATCTAGTTCTCGCTCCAGAATTAAACGAGAATCAGGCATCGCCGAGCGAAATAATAAGACTTCAGGAATCATCTCTAATTCTTCAAAGAGCATTCTGACCAGTCCAATACCAAGCGTCCCATCCGCAGATACGGCAATTCTACAATTACGATATCGGGGAATAATCATCAATGCTCGTTTGCGAAGTGTATCTACAACCATTTCTTCGCCTTGTTTAATTAGCGGTTCGACTTTTTCTTCGATCTTAAAATGTGCCGCTAATGCCTTCAACCATCGAGTAGTGTTATTTACACCCACTGGTAAAGGTATATCATCAAGAATGAGGGGGATATTGTGAGTCTCTTGCATTTTCCGAGCAAACTTATACCCAACATCATGACTGAGAACAATATTGGCTGTTGCCTCACCAGCTAACTCTAGTTCTTCAAATGAGGTATGATGAGAGAAGACAGTCTGCACTCTGATCCTCAAAGATTTTAAAATCTGCTTTACCCATTGCAAATCAGCCCACCAAGTAGGATTAAGATTTGCCTGTGGCGCAATGATATTTACAATCCTCGGCTTTCTGCCCTTTCTCTTGGTCTGCCTTTTTTTGATAAAAGGAAGTAAAGCCTCTAAACCCATCTCCAAGCCATCGTAAGCATTGCCCCGAAACCCACCAGCCATTAAAGGAACGAGTTTGGCTTTGATATCTGGCTGAAGTTGGTTGCACAATCCCGCAATATCTTCACCAATGATGTCTGCCGCGCAAGTCCCAACGACAAACATCACCTTAGAATCAAAAGATTGATCCGCCTCTTTAATCATCCCCTTAAGTTTCTCAGACGCTCCCATCACAATATCTGACTCAAAAAGGCGGGTACAACCTACTTTCCGCTTGGTGAAATCAACCTCATGAGCATCATACCCAGCTGCGACAGTGGACGCGCAACCCTGTGGAGATTGAATTACAATACTGACATCTTTAATCCCAGCAACCGTAGTTGCAATACCTTCAAGGGCACAACCAACAACTGGGTCTTTACTATGGTTACAATTATCAAAAGTTAATCCAGCAGACATTTTTTCCTCCTGTTTTTCTAAGGTTTGACTCTGGTAAACGCGTTTTACGCAACCTGTAGCGACTTCTGCCTTGACGTTTCCATGTTTTGTGCAGCCTGTAACGGCTTTTGTCTTCCTTGTAAGAGCTTCCGCTTTGACGTTTCCGTGTTTCGCGCAGGCTGTAAGAGCTTCCGTCTTCCCTGTAACAGCTTCTGCCTTAACGTTTCCGTGTTTCGCGCAAGCTGTAAGAGCTTCCGCTTTGACGTTTCCGTGTTTCGCGCAAGCTGTAAGAGCTTCCGCCTTGACATTTTTAGCTTAAGCTTTGCTCATATCGAATACCACCGAATCAGCCTACGTAGGTTGAAGAACAGAACCCAACATTTCCGAAGAGTTTGTTGGGTTTCACTTCGTTCTACCCAACCTACAATTTCTACAATTTCTGCGTGTTAGCGTTCGCGGAGCGTAGCCCGACAAATCTATACTTATTATTCAGCAAAGTCACATTTGATTTATTACTCGTTAAAACATTTTCCCCGCTTCTTTCCTGCTGCATATACGGTACAGTCAGGCATGTCTTGAGCTAATTTTCCGCTTAGTGATTGAGTAGATGCTAACCCGGAATTTTTAGGGAATACCATTTGCTTGGTTAAAGCACTCCGAGGTCTAAAGCCATATTGGAGTGCTGTTTTAATACACCTTGCGACCTTTAAGGCTCCGCGATAGCCAAATCTGGGACGATTTAAGATAGCATTTAAATCGACTACGGGAATATGGGGGAAACTCAAGGAAGAACCAAAATAAACTACCGATTCTGCATCAAGACCACCAATGAAATCCAGTAATTCATCTTCCGTTTGTTTCATGGACTCGTACTTGCCAAAGGCCAGTGTCCCTTTCGTAATCAGGATTTCTGGGTCTAACCCCGTTTCCAACAAATAATCTACACTGGTTTCTCGTGCTTCTGTACTCCAGGGATGGAAGTTATAGATTACTACACGCATCCCAAAATCACGATCCAACATGTGAGCAAGGGATAAGCACTTGATAGCATCATGTCCTTCGATAATCGCTAACTTCCCTTCTATATAACTCTTAGCTGCTTCAAATTCAGTCTTGATTGCAGCATATTCCTTTTCCATTAGGGCAGCCGCCTGTTCTTCCATCCCTAAATATTTTGCTGCCCCTTCGAGCCATTTTTCTGTAGCGCTGATTCCATAAGGAAGGATAGTAGAATTTAACGGCGTACCAAACTTGTCTGACATCGCTTTGCCGATGGTATAGCCAAGATCCAAACATAAAGTACAGTTGACTGCTGCACTCGGTGCTTGCTTGAGTTCTTCTAATGTACAATCACCTGCGATGACGCTGTGAACTCTTGCCCCCATTGCTTCTATCAATCGCACCAATTCTTTGACATCAGTTTCGACTTCTGTCCTTTCAGGGCCCATCTTTGCGCCCACAATATTGACAGCATCGGCTAGTTGTGCTTTCCGCTCTGGAGTTGGCGGCTCCATAAAGTCTACGATTTGCCGAAATACGATATCAAATCCACTGCGATACTCCCCGGCGAATCCTTCACAATGTATCGTCATGATCTCAGCATCGATTTCGCTGCGGGCTTTATTCACTACGTCATCAACACAGTCGCCAATAATACCAGACGCACAACTAGTGGCAACAACGATCGCATCAGGATGGTATTTTTCATCTACTTCTCGAATCGCGCCTTTTAATTCTTTTTCGCCACCAAAAATTACCGCCTTCTCACTCATGTTCGTAGTCACCACTGGCTCATAAGGGGAACCACTATTGCGGCTATTAGTCAGCTTGTATGCCCGCTTGACTCCATAAGCACAGCCACTCGGCCCGTGAGAAATGACGATCGCATTTTTAATCCCACTTAAAATCTTCGTTGCAGTCCAAAATTTACAGGGGCGGGTATGACTACCTTGTAAACTGGTCTTAATCTTACCCTCTTTTGCCAAGCGATACAGTTCGCTCAAGTTTCCGTAAAATACGACATTCTCATCTATCATCATAGTTCTCCAAATATTTCATCTTTTTTAAACGCAGAGGGGAGGCAGCGCGTTGCGGGGGTTCCCCCCGTTGTAGCGACTGCCGTCGCGCTGAAGTTGGCGCAAAGGAACGCAAAGTTTTGAATAGAGGCTCCAGCACTCAAACTCTGCGCTCCTCTGCGTTTTACTCTGCGTTCCTTTGCGTTGAAAATTCAATCTACCAGACGTTTAAGATCCACTCGCGATCGTGCTTGTTTTCCATATCTGCAAACATGGCGTTAGCAATGTTATCTGCTAGCCATTCTGCTCCTTTGTAGCCAATCACAGGATATTTCCACAGACCTGCACGGTCAAAGCTAGGAAATCCTACCCGAACCATCGGAATTTTGTTGTCGATAGAAATATACCGACCCTTGGAATGACCTAGAATCAAGTCGATTTCGAGGGATTTATCTGTAATGCGGCGCTCCAATTCCCAGAGGTCTGCATTCCAAATGACTTCGATATCACAAGCTGCTTGCTTCTCCAACTGGGCAATTCTTGGGTCTTTGGTGCAGGCTTTGTTGTCGTCTCCCAACAACATCAACACTGGCTCTAACTCAACTTCTAAGCAGAACTCTGCTAGACCAATTACTAAATCGGGATCTCCGTAAATAGCTACCTTCTTGTTGGCGAAGAACATGTGTGCGAGGTCTGCGATCGCATCAATAGCTTTACCCCGTTCTCTGACTAAAGATTCTGGTATTGGTTTACCAGTTAATTTACTGATGTTTTGCAGCCAAATGTCGGTATTTTTGATCCCAATTGGTGTTGGGCCAAGAATTGCCGGAACTTTGAACTTCTCTTCTAAGAATTCGGCTGCACTACCTCCTTCATATTTACATAAGGCAATAGTTCCCAACGCATTAGCAGAATCAGCAATTTCTTCAATGGTGGTATTCCCAAAAGCAAAACTTGTCTTATCGGGCATTGTGGGCGCATCGAAGGTTTCTGTATCCAGTAAAATGTTTCTTGGAACATCCATCTCTTTTAAGATGCGCTTAACTTCAGTGACATCTCCAGGGTTAAGCCACCCAGTGATGATGTTCAACTTGCCAGTTGGTTGGCCTTTTTTTGCTAGGCTAGAAATAATTGCGTGTACGCCGACATTATAGCCAGTGACTTGAGAGCCTTTGTAACTGGGAGTATGTACAGGAACAAGGATAACCTTGCGATCGGGATAGTCTTTCTTTAACTGGGCGTTGAGCTTGTTAATGGTTCCTTCGATATCGTCCCCAATTGTCTCGGTTGAACAAGTCGTAATAATTGGGATAATCCGTAAATCGGGATATCGTGCTACTAAGGTCTTTACGCCTTCCTCAATGCGTGGCTGTCCTCCAAGAACAGCGCTATTTTCATGGAGTGAAGAAGAAGCAATGTCGAAATTTTCCTTCAAATGCTGGGCAAACAGGAGGCGAACGAACATACTACACCCCTGTCCTCCATGCACCAGGGGAATACAATCTTTGATTCCGATGGAAGCATATTCAGCCCCAGCAGGCTGACAGGTAAATATAGGATTGATGATTCCCTTGCGTTCTTTCTGTTTTACGACTAAAGACATTCTCTTGACTCCTATGTGGTAAAAAATTGCGTGATTTTGTTTGGCGTTGCTGAACGAAGATATGAAGTGTCATGTTGAGCTTAAGAAAGTGGAGCGAAGTCTGCGATGAGCTAACGCTGCATCCAACCAAAAAGCAAGCTACTGATAGCATCGATTACAGAAGAAAAGTAGAATTGAATTTCTTGAAAATCTTGAAAGCTAGATGAGATGCTTCTGTAGTCAGACGGTATGCGGACACTACACTTCTTGGGAATGCTTTTGGTGTAGCCCGTCGCAGCGTTAGCGTTAGCTTGCCGCAGGCATCGCTCTCTACTCTGTAAGTCTCTACTCTGTAAGAAAATTTCTGCACAAACACTAACAGGATGACTTGACTCTAATTCATACTCCAATTCAACAACGCCGTTCGTTTAGTGTTAGCGTAGCGGTAGCGACGTAGGAGCGTCGGCAGTCTGGTCTTCTCCTTTAACTCATGAATGGGAGAAGGGGACGCTAAGAGCGATCGCAAATCATAGAGCGTCACCCAGAGGTTTGAATTACCGATCTAA
Source organism: Nostoc cf. edaphicum LEGE 07299 (assembly GCF_015207245.1). GTDB lineage: Bacteria > Cyanobacteriota > Cyanobacteriia > Cyanobacteriales > Nostocaceae > Nostoc > Nostoc edaphicum_B. The sequence goes on along the minus strand of NZ_JADEXF010000046.1, from coordinate 651 downwards.
TTGCTTTAATAAAGCGAATAATGTAATTCACCATTCTTCGACTTGGTTATTACAATATCGATCAGCATTGCCTTAACATATTCCAGTACTGCCTTCTTTTGCGAGTTTTCCATGCTATTTAACCATGAAAACCTAATTTCCAGGTCAGCCGAAAGGATCTTCGCATCTGCATAAAAACCCCTGTCGATCAAGGTTTCTAGAACCACCTTTTCTCCAGTCAAGATTTGGGCGGCCATATTGAGAACACCATTGATGTTTTCTTCCCGATCCCATGCACGAGAGTGAAACTGCCACAAACAGCGTTCTTGAATTAATTTTGTGACTTCCGCAGCTCGATCTTGAATGTATGACGCGATTTCCTTAGCTTGCAGTTGAACCTGTGGTGCAGCTTCCTTAGCTTGGGGTTGAACTTGTGGCGCAGTTTCCTTAGCTTGGGGTTGAACTTGTGGCGCAGTTTCCTTAGCTTGGGGTTGAACTTGTGGCGCAGCTTCCTTAGCTGGCTTTTGAACCTGTGGTGCAGCTTCCTTAGCTTGGGGTTGAACTTGTGGCGCAGTTTCCTTAGCTGGCTTTTGAACCTGTGAAGTGGCTTCCTTAACTTGCTGTTGAACTAAAGAAACGACTTGCTCAGATAGCTCTTTGGTTGCTTTACCA
>NZ_JADEXF010000045.1 GCF_015207245.1 Nostoc cf. edaphicum LEGE 07299 | reverse complement strand
GGGTCATAGCCTATAATATCATAACCTTTTTGGCGCAATATTTTAACATCATTACCAAACCCACAACCAAAGTCTAGTATTTTGCCTTGGAGAAGGTTTTGATTTAATAAAAACTGTGCCGGAAATGATAGATAACTTCTTTCGATCGCAGTAAGATGGCTGAACAGATTTTTTTGCTGTTTCATAGAATGAATTTTGGTGCTGATGTCCCAAAATTATTATTCCCAGCATTTGTTTAGGTTATGCGATGTCTACGATGGTCACTGAGCGGCTGATGAGCGGAGTCGAACCATACCCCCCTCCGGGGAAGCAAGCAAGCTACGCGGAGCGTCTGTCTGCGACACGCTGCGCGAACGTAGAGAAGCGCGGACTACGCCTACGCATCAGGGTCAATACCTAGCTCACGTAACTTAGCTGCTAATATATCAGCACGCTGGCGTTCTTGTTCAGCACGCTGGCTTTCCTGTTCAGCACGCTGGCTTTCCTGTTCAGCACGCTGGCTTTCCTGTTCAGCACGTTGGCGTTCTTGTTGGGCTTGTTCGCTACTCCATAACAGCAAATTTCCTTCTCTATCCCACCAGCGCAGCCAATTCATAGTTTGGCATAATCTTTCACCTTGCCAAATTCCGAGGAATAACTCTAACTCAGGAATCCAAAAGCGTCCATTAGCGTCTGCTTGCTGCAAAGTATATTGTCCATTTTGTAAGCATCGTATTTCTAGACTGGGTTCGTAAGGGTCGTAAGTTACGTAGGTTGGAACTTGGAGAATCTTTTCGTAATAATAGAGTTTCCCGTAAGGCGAAGTTGAACGGACTGATAATTCTCCGCCTTCTGTATCTGAGAGAAATTCCATCACTACAGCCACAGCAGCACCTTCTAAATTTGGGGTATAGCTGCGACGAACTACATTTGTTCCCACAGACTGCACTTGAGGAACGTAAAACCAGTCTGGGGCTTTGACAACGATTTTTTTGTTGACTGTGGCTACAAGTCCAAAGTTAGAGCCAATCAGCATTTGAGGCTGGATGCGTCCTGTGCTTCCCAAAGCATCGGTAAGCGCAGCAGCGATCGCAGGTTGTTGAATATTTTCCACTGGATCGTCTGGTAAAATGAAGTCGGCTGGAAGTGCTTCCCAAGTAACAATTGGTTCTTTTTGGATGGGGTTAACTTGTAGAACCATAAAATTACTCCTAATATCCATGCACAGTATATTAGTTATTTTTAACAAATCTTCAGCCAGCATCGCTTTTAAGTTAAAAACCCACAAATCTGGAAAGATTTCTCTGGCAGGTGTATATACTCGTAGTCAAGCACTTAGCAGGCGTGAGTATGATAGTTGAGTGGGTCACTCTCTGGATAGGTCAAAAAGCGGTTGGATTTCTTGTCAAAACTATTATTAGCGAAGAATTTTTCAAAGATTTAGTCAAGGACTACGCTAAAGATTTTCTCAAACATATCTTTAATAATGCTGTCACCGCGCCCTTTAAGCAAGAACCGCTTCAGAAAGCTGTAGTCATGGCGCTGACCGAATTTTTGCAACTAATGCAGCAGCAGTTCAAGGTTCGTTGCAAACTTGATGAAGCTGAAATTCAAAATTATGCTGAAGATATCAAGAAATTTATCCGTGACAAGTCGGTTAAAGAAATTTTTGGTCAGGCTTTTGATATTAATAGGACTTACGCAAGTGTCACAAAAAAATCGGATTTGTAGTTTGTAGTAAGGGCTTTAGCCCTTATTTTGAGGACTAAAGTCTGGCGAGAATTACCTAGAGATAGAAGCGAACTGTATAAAGAGGCTTCAGAAGTTTTGCTGCATAATTGGGACGACGGACGCAATTTAAAGCCTGATGAATGTCTGGACATTATTGATTATAAAGATAAACAGGCAATGTTGCGTCCTGGAGTTTAGACTAAATGGGTAAAGGCAAAGAAAAGAATAGAGGGTCTGATTGAACACAGACCCCTTTTGACAGATTCTGAGAGAAGAACCACCAACTCTCATCTATCTGCCAACGGGCGGGCACTTGGTATCTCGGCTCGATACCCCGGACACCATATATTTCAAGGCAAACGCACCAAAATGTGCGAAAAACAAAAATAATGGGTACTTAGCTATTCCCGTAACGAAATTAACAACCTGAAAGGAGATTGATATGGTTACCATACATTCTGATACCAACCCAACCTCAGATATTTCTAAGTTGATGAACAATCGTGTGGTTCTAATTACAGGAGCTAGCCGTGGAATTGGTGCCGCAACCGCTAAACTGTTCGCTCGTCACGGTGCGGCGATTGGAGTCAACTACTACAGTAGTGAAGCGGCAGCTCAGCAGGTCGTGGATGAAATTATATCAAGCGGGGGCAAAGCTCTGGCAGTCAAAGCAGATGTAAGAGAGCTGCAGCAAGTTGAGACAATGGTACAACAGGTTGTAGATAAATTTGGCACGATTGATACCCTCATCGCTAATGCCAACGCTGCTTTTTTTGTGTCTTTGTTTGTCGATACTCCCTGGGAAAATTTTGAAGCCAAGTTGCTTGGAGAGGTCAAAGCGACATTTTTTCCCTGTAGAGCAGTTGTTCCATCGATGATTGAACAGAAACGAGGTTGCATCATTGTGGTTAGCAGTGGTGCGTCTCGAACGTCCGGCGAAGGTCTTTCTGCCCACAGTACCGCCAAATCTGCCTTAGATGCTTTCGTCAGAAGCCTTGCCTTCGAATTAGGTCCGCAAGGGATTCGGGTCAACGCCGTTGCACCAGGATTGACCCTCACTGATGCTACGGGATCGTTGCCCCAGCAGGCGCAAGATGCTGCTGCACAGCAGGCACCCTTGCGAAGAAATGGACTACCAGAGGATGTTGCAGGTGCGATTTTACTATTAGCCTCTGAGGAAGCGAGATTTATTACTGGAACTTATTTACCTGTGAGTGGTGGAGTTCAAATGCTTTGAGTTAGAAGCTATTTCGACATGATTCAATAGAGTTCTTGCATAAGTGGGTAATAAGGTACAAATAGTCAATACCTTCGCCAAAATAAAGAGGGCCTTCCGTAGTAGAGTTATTGTTTACCACAACTACAACTCAAAAACCACCATTCCTCTCGTTTTTGGAAGTGAGCGCTTGTGGCTAGAATAGCACTATTCATGGAATTCCTCGCCGTTTCTCTTGTATTCCTTTTTGTTGGAGAATTAAATGCCTAGTATTTCAGAAAATAATGAAATCTTCACAGTAATCATCATGTTTACTGTAGAGCCAGAGCAACAACAGAAATTAGTTGATGTGATTATAAGCGAGGTAGAACGGTGGGTTCAATATCGTCCTGGCTTGGTGTCATCGCACTTCCATAAGAGTCTGGACGGCACTAGGATAGTAAATTATGCTCAATGGGCAACAGAAGAGGCATGGCAGGCATTTACTCAAGACACCGAAGCCACCGTCCTGCGGCAAAAAATAGAAAGTGTTGGTAAGGAAATCTCACAGGACGTACATTCTTATAAGGTGTACAGAAGTATTGAGCCTGCAAAAATATAGCTGGTAGGGCTGATCCAGTGCTAAGCGCGTCTACACTTCCCATGAGTGGCATAGTCCTTAGCAAAAGCTGGGATCAGACTAACAGTAAGTCCCGACGCACAGTAGTAATGGGACAGGTTGGCTTGTCGTTCTATCAAGTCAAAGCAGCTTTGATTCAGATGGTGTTGGAACTTGGCTACACGGTTGAGGTAAGGGAAGGATCTCACAAGCAGATATTCCCACTGTTGGGAACTGGTAAGATTGATTTGCCAGGGCAAACGCATCTTAATTAATCTTGACAAAAACCTTAATTAGTGTATTAACGGCAGAACAAGAATTTATTGTTTGATTGGTTTTTCAGGGGTTAAGGCGATCGCTTAAAATCTTGTCAATAAGCGGGAATTAATGCGATTATTTTGAGATTTATTGACATTGAGAGGTTCTTGTTGACAAGATACGTTTGCCCTGGCCACGGTAGATATAATTTGGAGGATTAACGGAGATTTCGCGGCAGAAAACCAAACCTGTGCGCTCAGATTCCCGACAATCCTTTCTTAATCCTTGGCATACCGGGCATCCGCCATGCTCGAAATATTTGAATCCAAAGATTTTTACGCTTGAAGATTGTATTTCATCAACTTAGCACTGCTAGGTCATTTTTTGCTGCTTAGTCTAAACTCCAGTGCGTCAAGTTGCTTATCTTATGCAAACCAGTGAAAAAGGTTTAGCTGGCAACATTATCTATGCGGATGATTTGGAAGCAATCTTTACTAAATATCTGCAAAGTATACCAGTGAGTGATGCCAGAGATAAAGCCAGACGGTTGATGAAACAACTATGAGTGTTTTGTTGTGAGTCTTCCTGAATGGGGATTTTGTCATACTCACGGAGATACTTACAAAAAAGCTTTCAAAAATGCTCAAGAAGTTTTAGAAATGCTGATTGAATCATCTTTGACTGACGGTCAACCTCTACCAGAGCCGAAAACACTAGAAAAGTCGTTAAAATAATTCGTAATTTGTCAAATTAGAGAAGCATACGGCGATGCCTTCACGATAGGCATCGCGGATTTTAGATTTAATCTAATCTAAAATCCCAAATCGAGTTACCGATTCACCGCCGCTGCTTCTCTTGCTGCTGTTGCTTGATCTGGGTGAATACCCAAGCGGGTGAGATTAATCCGACCTTTGTTATCAATTTCGCGCACTTTGATAATCACTTCATCGCCCACCGCTACTTCATCCTCTACTTTGCCAACGCGGTAGTCAGCTAGTTGAGATATGTGAATCATGCCTTCTTTTCCAGGCAAAAATTCCACAAATGCACCTATCGGTATAATCCGAGTAATGCGTCCTGCATAGACATCTCCTTCGTGCAACTTGCGGGTCATGCCTTGGATGATATTTCTGGCTCTCTTCGCCTTGTTCTCATCCACAGCGGAAATTGTCACGGTGCCATCATCTTCGATGTCAATTTTTGCACCAGTTTCCTCTGTGATTCCCTTAATAGTCTTGCCTCCAGGCCCGATGACCAAACCAATCATGTCTGAATCAATCTTGATTGTTAACAGACGTGGAGCATAAGGTGAGGTTTCAGTCCGTGGCGTGTCAATGCAGGCGAGCATTTTCTCCAGAATGTGCAATCGGGCTGCTTTGGCTTGGTGGACGGCTTGGGCAATAACCTCCAAAGACAAACCGGAGATTTTCATATCCATTTGCAAGGCGGTAATCCCGGTATCCGTCCCGGCAACTTTGAAGTCCATGTCGCCCAAAAAGTCTTCAATGCCTTGGATGTCCGTCAGGACTCGTACTTCGTCGCCTTCCTTAATCAGACCCATTGCCGCGCCACTAACGGGTTTGATAATTGGTACACCAGCATCCATCAGGGCGAGGGTGGAACCGCAGACTGAACCCATTGAGGTGGAACCGTTGGAGGAAAGTACTTCCGATACGATGCGAATCACGTAGGGAAATTGTTCTTTGGACGGTAACACAGGTATTATCGCTCGTTCTGCCAATGCCCCGTGACCAATTTCACGCCTTCCTGGGGCCCGCATTGGCTTGGTTTCACCAACTGAGAACGGCGGGAAGTTGTAATGATGCAGATAACGCTTGTGCTGATCTAGCTGCATGTCATCGTTGAGGTTTTGAGCATCCCCAGGTGTACCCAGAGTACAAGTGGATAATACCTGAGTTAGTTCCCGGTTAAATAAACCGCTGCCGTGGACTCGCTTTGGTAAGACATCAACTAAACAAGAAACCTGACGCACTTGATCGAGTTTACGACCATCAACGCGGACGTTATCTTCGATGATTTGTCGCCGCATGAAGTGTTTGGTAATATCTTTAAAAGTGTTACCAAGTGCCTTCTTATTTGCAGTTGCAGCAACTCGAATTGGGTCTTCTTCTGGCAGTTCGGTAATCGTCGCGGCAATTTCATCCTTGACGACATCTAAAGCTGCATCGCGTTGGGGTTTGGTGAAACTAAATTGAGACAGGATTTTCTTAATCTCGCCGCTGGCGCGATCGCGGATATAATTTTCTAGCGTTTGGTCTACTTCTGGTGGTGCTTCTTGCACTATTACTAGACCCAATTCTGCAATTAAATCTTGCTGCGCTTTGATTAAGTCCCGCACTGCTTCATAACCAAAGTCAATCGCCTCAAGAATATCTCGCTCTGGCAACTGATTGGCTCCCGCTTCCACCATGATCACGCCATGTGGTGAACCTGCTACTACCAGATCCAAATCTCCAGCTTCAGTTTCTGCATAAGTGGGGTTAATAATGAAATCATCTCCCACTAAACCAACCCGCACTGCTGCCATTGGTCCATTAAAAGGAATCTGGGCAATCAGGGTAGCGATGGAAGCGCCTGTAACTGCTAACACATCGGGTGGAACTAACTCGTCCATCGACAGCGTTAAGGCAATAATTTGCAAGTCATCCCGCAACCATGACGGGAACAAGGGACGCATGGGACGGTCTATAAGACGGCTGGTGAGAATTGTTTTTTCTGGTGGACGACCTTCGCGCCGCATGATCCCGCCGGGAATCCTACCAGCGGCATATAGCCTTTCTTCATAATCTACAGTAAGGGGAAGAAAATCAATGCCTTCTCTGGCTTGCGATCGCGTAGCCGTCACTAAAACTGATGTGTCCCCTGATTCTATCAAAACCGACCCACCTGCCTGGGGAGCTAGTAGGCCTACTTTCAGTCGAATATCCCTTCCATCGAAGGATATTGACTTATCAACTTCTGCCATTCAGTTTTTTTTCCTTCTCTTTCGCTATTCTCTTTCTGTGGCAATCCTAACATTTATGCCCTATGGCTGACTTCTAGTACATACAAAGATAGACAAGTCGTTTAACGCAAAGTGCGATACAAGATTAGCGCGTCTACCACCTGCCCATTCTCTAGCTTCGCCGCGCCCGGAATTCGCCCAATAATCTCAAATCCTAACGACTGCCAAAGTGTAATTGAAGGTATATTAGTCTCAAAGACCAAATTAAACATTACTGCTTCGTAGCCCAGGTTTGCTGCGATCGAAAGCATAGCCTCTCCCATGAACCGTCCTAAACCTTGACCGCGTAACCCAGGTTGTACAATAAAACCAGCGTTGCAAATATGGCTACACCGACCGGGAAAGTTTGGCTTTAAATAAAACGCCCCTAATATTTCTTTTGGCTTGTGTGTAGGATCTACAACAGATGTCCTGACAACAAAGGCATCCTTGCTTAACCAGTAAGCTGAAAATTCTGTAGGAGATAGAGGTTGCTTTTGGGGATAAGTTTTACCTTCAACAATTACAACATTGAGTAACGATCTTACAACCTCTTTTTCTTGAGTATGCATATAATCCAGTTCCACTAACATCCCATTTTTTAAGACTTTAATTAGGGGAAAATTCATTATTAACAATGTTTATGTGGAATATTTACTTAAATATTTATTATATGAGAAAGTTGGGCAATAAATCTTCTTGAGAAGATGCAAAAAGTAGAATATTTGCGATTTTAATTCTAGAGTTTTGGGAAAATCTGAGTAGTTAGCAAATGGCGATTTTACACTGTAATTGGTTACTAAAAAATCAAAATGGTTGTTTATTTATTTGGGGGGAAACTTGGCGATCGCCACGAGTGAATTTCGAGTCTAATGGATCTGAAAATATCCCAGTACATCCATTGGCAATGACATCAGTTGAGTTGAGTGAGTGGTTGCGATCGCAGAACATGGCAATTACCAACTTCATCCAAAAACCTCAAGTTGCGTTTGCCCCTGGCGTTGGCGGAGCCATCGCAACTACTGGGCGATCGCGCAAAGCCGCCAGTGCGCCTGAGATCAGTTTGCCAATGCACTCCCAAATCATCGCCCTACCAACTTATATCCCAGAAAGCAGTGATGAAGGAACAACAGCGATTTTCCCTGTACATTCTGCCAGCTTGGGCGAAAATACAGACTTCCCGCAATATTTGCAACCGTGGCGAGTTGAGGGTTTTTGTCTCAACCCCAGCGAAGCAGTAAAATTTCTCGCTGCGATTCCCCTAAATGCTGCGAAAGGGGAAGATGCTTTTTTGGGTGGAGATTTACGCTTTTGGTCGCAGGTTGCCCGATGGAGTTTAGATTTAATCTCTAGGTGTAAGTTTTTACCAACAATAGATCGACAATCAGATGGTGCATTTGCTGCCAAATGGCGAGTACTTTTAGACAGTGCAGTAGATGGAACTCGCCTAGAAAGATTTTCTGGGAATATACCGTTGGTTTGTCGCACTTATCAAGAGGGATTGGAGACTGGGGAGGATTTTTCCCAATCTCTACTTTATGTAGACTTTCCCACAGAACCTCAAGAATTACTTTTGGGATTTCTCAACAGTACGATAGATGCCCAAGTGCGAGAAATGATGGGTTCGCAACCTCCAATTGAAGCTAAGGCGATTGCATCTTTACCGTCTGGGGTGCGACAGTGGTTGCCAGCCTTAACTAGTGCATCTCATATAGTTAATGCAGATGCAATTGAAGTGGAAAGACTGGAAGCGGCATTGAAGGCTTGGACTATGCCGCTACAATACCAATTAACTCTTAAAAGTCTATTTCGTACCTGTTTTCAACTGCGTTCTCCAGAGTCTGGCGAAACAGATTGGACATTGGCGTATTTTTTGCAAGCGGCTGACAATCCAGAGTTTTTAGTGGATGCAGCAACTATTTGGAACAATCCAGTTGAAAGATTGGTTTATGAAAATCGGACAATTGACCAACCACAAGAAACATTCTTGCGAGGTTTGGGAGTAGCTTCCAGATTATATCCAGCGATCGCACCCAGCTTTGAAACCGAATATCCCCAATCTTCTCGGATCACCCCCATTCAAGCTTATGAGTTTATCAAAGCTGTAGCTTGGAGGTTGGAAGACAGTGGTTTAGGAGTAATTTTGCCTCCCAGTTTAGCGAATCGTGAAGGATGGGCGAACCGTTTGGGTTTGAAAATTACCGCTGAAACCCCAAAGACAAAGCAGGGACGTTTAGGGTTACAAAGTCTACTAAATTTCCAGTGGCAATTGGCAATCGGTGGACAAACTATTTCTAAAGCTGAGTTTGATAAACTTGTGGCTTTAAATAGTCCGCTAGTAGAAATTAACGGTGAGTGGGTAGAATTGCGACCCCAAGATATCAAGACAGCCCAAACATTTTTTACCACTCGCAAAGACCAAATGGCGCTTTCTTTGGAAGATGCCTTGCGTTTCAGTACAGGCGATACTCAAGTAATTGAAAAATTACCAGTGGTTAGCTTTGAGGCATCTGGGGCATTGCAAGAGTTGATTGGGGCGTTAAGTAATAATCAAGCGATCGCACCTTTGCCCACACCAACAGGCTTCAAAGGGCAGTTACGACCTTATCAAGAACGTGGCGCTGCTTGGTTGTCATTCTTGGAACGTTGGGGCTTGGGGGCGTGTCTTGCCGACGATATGGGACTCGGTAAAACTATCCAGTTCATTGCTTTTCTGCTACATCTCAAAGAACAAGATGCACTAGAAAATCCAACACTATTAGTTTGTCCAACTTCTGTTTTAGGTAACTGGGAAAGGGAAGTCAATAAATTTGCACCAAACCTGAAAATTTTGCAATATCACGGTGACAAACGACCAAAAGGTAAAGCCTTTTTAGAAGCAGTCAAAAGCAGTGCGGGAATTAGAAGCGACATTTCGGATTGCGTTGACGGGGACACCAGTAGAAAATAGACTGCAAGAACTCTGGTCTATTTTGGATTTTCTGAATCCGGGGTATTTAGGGAATAAGCAATTTTTCCAGAGGCGGTTTGCCATGCCAATTGAAAAGTATGGTGATACGGCTTCTTTGACTCAATTACGTTCATTAGTGCAACCATTTATACTGCGGCGATTGAAAAGCGATCGCGACATCATTCAAGATTTACCAGATAAGCAAGAAATGACCGTATTTTGCGGTCTAACTGGTGAACAAGCTGCACTTTATCAACAAGTTGTAGAACAATCTTTAGTAGAGATAGAATCTGCTGAAGGATTGCAACGCCGGGGGATGATTTTGGCTTTGCTAATCAAACTCAAACAAATCTGCAATCACCCAGCCCAATATTTGAAGCAGGCGACATTAGAGCAACATAATTCAGCTAAACTTCTGCGGCTAGAAGAAATGTTAGAAG
>NZ_JADEXF010000044.1 GCF_015207245.1 Nostoc cf. edaphicum LEGE 07299 | reverse complement strand
GTAATACCCTCGATGTTATCTGTACCGTTAGGCAAATCCAGATCATTTAAATTCAACAGCAGGCGTTTTTGAGCGGGTTTGATAGTAGCTAGTTGTTCAGTACTCAGATTATTGAGAGAATCGTAGAAGCTAATGTCAGTTGCACCTTGCAAAGAAACTTCGTAGATTTTGATCGTGTTGCCTACACCTTGGGCAAAGGAACGTTCTAACGCTAGTAGTGTCCCACGATTATCTATTGCTAGTAAATCTGTCAAACCATTGTCAGCTGAACCTGTGCTAGGGTTGGGCGCTTGGGCGATCGCATCGGTAATGTAGAGGTATTCTTTTTCTGGTTGTCCACTAACCAGATTGTATTGCAGAATTCGGGAAGGGCTGCCACTGGTGAGTGAAGCCCTTAATCCATCTTGAGAAAGCGCGTTTTCAGCCGCAGTGAATAAGGTTTTCTGGTCAGGTGTGATGGTGAGGCTTTCAAAGGCTAAGTTATTGTAAACACCTGATGTCTGCGTATCACCTGCATTGACAATGCCGTTGCTGTTGGTATCTTCTACTACTGGCAGGAACTTCCTGGGGACAAATAGCGATCGCAATTCTTGCCCTGTTGTAAGAGAAAACTCTTTAATAAAGGGATTGGTAACTCGACCTGAACCAGGATTAACTTCACCTTCAGAAGAGATGAAAACAGTACCATTGTTAGTTAAAGCAATGCCTTCTGGGTCAATGCTAAATGTTGCAAATAAGTTGCCATTGCTATCTTTCAGGGGCGTGACATTGGTAAAAGTCACCCCAGTATCAGTAGTAAAAGTATAGAAGCGGGCGGGGCCAAATTGGGAGCGATCGTCTGAGATTGCATAGTAGCGGTTGTTAACTGCATCGTAGGTGACACCAGAAAGTCCCCCTAATGGAGTCGGTGTTCCATTCACAGTTCCCGCCGCGCCAGCAGGAATAAAGCTTGTGGTAAAAGTACTCTGCCCCACAAATCTTACATTGGGAATGGTTTTACCTGGTTCCGTTGCTCCGGTTTGCACATCTGCAAATACTAGACGATGATCAGAACTGGGGAAGGGAAAAGTACCTACCAAGGGAAACGTTGAATCAGTATTTAGAGGCCAAAATACTCCTGAGTTGGCAATTGTCAGGTTAGCTGAGGGTAGCACATAGTCAGTCCGCAGGTTTCCGGGAGTGTTATCAGCAAAGTCTGCGGTGTCAAAGCTAGGATTACCCTTTTGGCTAGCGTTTGCACCAGCTTGTAAGTCTGCTTGTTGGCGCGCACCCAGACTAGTAGGGATGACATTAGTATTGATATTGGGATTTTGCAACAGTTGGCGAATAGCGTTGTCAAAACTATCACCATCCAACGGATCGGTATTTTGGTCGCCCACAATCACAAAGCTTGAACCAGCAGCAATCCCGCCCGTTTTACCCTCATCATCGTAAATGTAATTACCATTACCAGGGGTAATATAGTCTGCCCAAAAACGGATCTCGTCGTGGTTGCGCTTCCCGTTGCGATCTTCCGCGCCATCAAAAGTTGGTGGTGTGGGGTGGCTGGCGAGGACATGAATTGTCTCACCGTTTACTTGGATGGGTATATCCCAGTGACTTTTAGAAGAAAGGCGTAGAACTGCCAATTCCTCCTCAGAATACCAATCATTTGGCTGTGGTGTTGTCGGATCGTCAGGAAGCAAAGCATTGGGCATATCCTTCCATAGAAAATTTTGAAAGGTGCGGATGTTGGCAGTGTCAATGGGATATTTGGACAACAGCAACATCCCGTATTGACCAGGGAAATTCCCGAATCCGAAAGCATCATCGCCATATCCCAATTCGCCTGGGGTTGTAACTGCTGTGCCATTGTTGTTCAAGTCAAAACCAGAGGCAATACCCGTATTGGAAGGAGCGATGTAGAAGTAGGGGTAGTCAACGGGTGTTGTACCATTCTGGCTAACGGCTAGGTAATTTTGCCGGAATAGTTGAACTGCCTCCGGGGAGTAGTCAAACTCGTTAATTAGCAACACATCCGGATTATTACGCTGGATGATTTCTGCAACTGCCTTTGCTTGAGCGTTGTCAGGGGTAGACAAATCGCTGACTAACTGACCTTTGGCATTACGATTCAAAGAAGCGTTGAATTGAGAAAAGCGAATTGTATTAGTAATTACCATGTTTAATTTTGAGATAGATTCTAGACATGAGACTGCTTTGAAAATTGGGAATAGGAACCGCAGAGGCCCAGAGTACACAGAGAAATCAGAGTTCGATTAAATCTGCGTTAAATAAAGACGAAACGAGTATCTGTTGCCAAATTTGTATTGCGGTTTAACCCGTTTTCCACAACAGCAATTAATTCCGTTCCATTGTTGGTGAAAATACTTACAGCCGATCTAACTGACCCTAGTGAGTAATTGTTAGCGACTCCCTTAAGCTGAATCCGATCGTTTGCTTGAAAGTTGAGAATATCGGCATAATCATTGTTGCAAGAACTGGTATAGAAAGCTGAAGTGGCATCACCTAAAACGTAAGTATCTGCACCTTGTTCGCCGTTGAGGAGGTCAATTTCGTTTGTGCCACCGCCCCAACCAATCAGGCGGTCATTGCCATTGCCCCCAGAAAGTGCATCACTGCCAAGTCCACCAAAGAGTGTGTCATTGCGATCGCCACCAAGGAGTACATCTATGCCTCCCTTGCCATCCAGGTAATCATTGCCTGCTCCTCCGTCGATTAATTCACTGGTATTAGTGCCGATGACGCGATCGCTCCCTGCTAGAGCATTGACTATGTATTTGTTCAAACCAGTAAGTTCGCTGACGAAGATGATGTCGTTGCCAGATGTTGCCTTGTTATTGGCAACAGTCAGGTCAAAGGTATCGCTAACATTACCGCCTTTACCATCAGCAGCGGTAACTGTGACTGCGAAAATACTGATTTGAGAGATAGTGCCGGATATCACACCTGTGTTGGCAACGATACTAGAACCAGTGGGTAAACCTGTAGCACTGTAAGTGAGGGTGTCACCTGGATCTACATCAGCAAATTTGTTACTGATATTGAAAGAAAAAGCTTTATTAGTAGAAATGATTTGGTCGTCAATTGGTTGTACTACCGTGGGAGCATTGTTTTTAGGGAGATTAAACCGAGCTACGCTAGGGTCATGATCGCTATCCTGATCGGCAAACTCTGAGTTGATGTGAACTACATCATACCCATCCAGCTTATTGAGCAAGTTGTTACTAACTAAAACGTGGTCAAGGGTTTGGGCGTTACCTTGAAAGTTGTAGGTGTAACGCTCATTTTGCGGCAGAGTTTCAATTAAGGAAGTCAGTCCAGCGCTTTCTAGGGTGTTGACAGGGTTGGAAAACTCAAAGTCATTTAAGTCACCTGCCACTACTACATTGGCATTGGGGGCGATCGCTAAAATATTGCTGACAAAATTCTTCACCAGGGTAGCTTGTTGCTGGCGCTGGGTTTCACTACTGAGAGTTGGTGGTTGATTCGGCCCAAATAATGGTTGGTCGCCACCTTTAGAATTAAAGTGGTTGCCAATTACATAAACAGTTTCACCATTGAAAGTAAATTCACCAACTAACGGCTTACGACTGCTGGTAAAAGCGGAGTTGGTGGGGTCGATTAAACCAGGACTATTAGAAACTGTAGGAACACCAGAAACATTGGTAACTGTGGTGCTGGTGGTGGAAGTACCACCAGGGCGATCTACAAAGCTGACACGATTGGGATTAAACAAGAAACCTACCCGGATATTTCCGCCAGGTTCACCGCCGTTCGTATCGTCTACTGGGTTAATTTGACGATATTGATACGTGGGGCCACCAGCAGCTGTAATTGTATCAATTAACTTTTGGAAGGTAGTGCTGGCATCAACAACGCTATCATTTGTTGCACCGTTATTGTCCTGAATTTCTTCGAGACTAATGATATCTGGTGATTTGAGATTATTAATAATGCGATTAGCCAGGTTGTTAAACTTGGTTGGATCGTCACCTGGATCGAGGTTTTCGACGTTGTAGGTAGCGATCGTCAGTTGGTTGGTGGTAGAAGTTAGGTTCGTGACTTCTTTTTGAATGTTACTGTTCTGTACTACGGTGAGAGCAGCCGATACTAAAACTTCATAGTTGTTAAAGCTGTAGTCAACGACACCAACAATATTACTCAGTTGCGTACCAACATTAACTTCAGGCAGTGTTAAGGCATTGTTGAGATCGTCGATCTGAATCCGCTCAGGATTGAAATCTGAAGCACTAATCAGGCTACCACCGCGAACCGTTCTACCTGTGGCATTTGCGGCATTGTCTGCTAATACCCAAATTTCCTCTGATGTGCCAAAGTTTGCAGTGGGTGAAGTAGTAATTGGGTTATTCACCTGTACCAGCATTCCTTCTAAGCTTTCATAGAAGTCGATGCCATCCTGGGCAGGATCGAAGGTGGTTGTTCCAGTTTCGATATTAGCGATCGTGTCGTTATCGATTACCGTTGTCGGAATAGTTCTGCCACCATTACCAAGGATTGTAGCAGTGGGTAGATCGTTGCCACTAGAAACGGTAACAATTGTGGGAGTGGTGATTTGTGTTTTGGTTAAATTATTAGCATCGTTACCGGGACGAAATTCTGTAACTGTTCCACTGACTAATACCGAATCGCCGACGGATACGGTTGGTGCTGATGAGGTGAAAACGAAAATACCTTCAGAAGTGCGAACGTCGCTGTCTGGAGTGGGGTCTTGCAAGTAGAAACCGTTACTTGCTTTAATCGTGACAATACCCGCTACATTACTGACGGTTTGATTTCTAAAGGATGAGATATGTCCCGTTCCCTGAATGTCGCTAATCCGAACGGATGGAGTTACTTCAAATACCGCAACCGTCTTGCTGACTTCGGCTGTAGTAACTAACAAAGGCTTGCCTGTGGGACTGTCAGCCGCCGAGACAAAGGTTAGCCCTTCGATCGCAGTATCTTCGGGAGTGTTGATATATTGAACGAAAGTTGGCGCTTGAGGGTTTGTCACCTCGTAGACGATGACATCACCAGTACGTTCTAAACCAATAAAAGCATAGGTGCGGTTGTTGATAACTCCGATCGCTACACCTTCGGGTTCAGGCCCTTTGTTATCGCTGCGGGTGTCAAATGTATCAGCCGCACCATCTGAGTTAAACAAAGTTGGTACTTTGGTTGCGGTGATTTGTTCAAATTGGTCGCCACTATCAAATATTTGATTGCCACTTGCGTCCCAAATCGAAAAGGAACGTGCCCCAAATGCTTCGATGCGGTCAAAATCTCCGTCTCCGTCCGTGTCTCCTGTGGCATTTGTAACTATCAACCGTCCCAGGTTGGTGTTTTGCTTCAGGGTAGCCGCATTGGGAAAAACAGTTGGATCTAAGACATATCCGGCTGCGCCAACCCGGATTTCCTCGCTAAAACCAGTGTAGTCGCGGGAATCTCCTTCGTTGGCGGTGATGTAATAAGTCTGTCCGTTGGCAGTGAAGCTAGCGATCGCATCGGGTTGATATAACCCAAATACTGGCCAATTCTGAATATTAATTTTACCATCGCGATCGCTAGCATCTAATCCATTACCTGGAAGATTGTAATTCTTCGCACCCAGAGGCAAAATGTCGGCGATAGTGGCGCTAGCAATATCCAGAATAGCGATCGCATTATTTTCTTGCAAAGTAATCTGTGCAGTTTGACCGTCTGGAGATACAGCAATAAACTCTGGCTCCAAGTCTTGTGCCACCGTCGAGCCGGGCCCAGTAATCCGCACACCTGCGGCTTTGAGTGTGGCAATCTGGCTATTGAAGGTCGTAAATGAGGCTTGGACAACGGTTGCACTCGCCACGCCACCAGCAATGTTAATAATACTGACTGAACCTTCAGGATCTACCGAATTTACTTGCCCGTAGCTGTTGGGTTCTCCTTCATTTGCTACTAATATCTTCGTGCCATCGGGCGTAAAGGTGAGCATATCGGGTAATGCACCCACTTCAACCGAGTTCAAGAAAGTGCCAGCAGCATTGTAGAAACTCACCTTTCCTGTCTGTTGGGCGTTTGTGCTGGTGTTTTGGATGGCGTAGGCGACTGCGACAATCCCATTTTTCACCGCAACACTATTGGGAATAACTTGTGTCCCGGCGGGAGGCGTAAATCCCGTCGTTAAAGAACCAGCTAAGGTTAGCGTGCCTGTATTGCTGACATTATAAATTTCAACTATGCTGCCAGCAACCACAAATAAGCGATCGCTTCCAGAATCAAAGGCGGATATTTCGGCTCCATTAATACTGGTGAAGCTGCCAATTTTCTGCAAAATACTGGAGTTATTGTTGGTCGCAATATCATTATCAGCGATCGCCAAGTTTGTAGTGTTAGGAATTACTGTCGCCCCGTCACCTCCGACATCAACTGTCCAATTAGCACTGTTGTTAACCAACGCTTTATAGTTGACAAAACTGGTTTGTCCAGTACGGGAACCAGTATACTGACCATAATCAGTGCTACTGGTGAGTTTGATCGCATTAACTCCATCAGTTAGCCCAACAGTAACCAAACTGTTGTTATTCGCCTCACTGGAGACGGCAGTCAGAATTGTAGTTGGGGCAGTGCCACTATTTCCCAAAAAGGCATAAATAGTCTCAGCAGTTGCACTGAGTCCCAGGTTACTTGAGTTAACAACTGTAAATGTACCAATAGATGATGCGTGACTAGTGCTGTCAATTGCACTAAAGCGAACTACAGTACCAGCGGCAATTGTCTGAGATCCTGTATTCCATACAAATGAAGATTCAGTGCTACCAATTGCGGTTGGACTTGAAGCTGTGCCGTCACTGAAATAAATAGTTGTATTCGGATCTATATCTACAAATGTGACAATTGACCAGCCATCTTCATCAGCATTGAAAGAGATAAAAGCAATATCGCCTTGTGTCAAAGCCATTAATAACGTCTCCTTCAATTTATTTTGTATTGTTTGAAAATTGTCTGAAAAGCTGACGTTCAGTAATAATTTGCAAACATCATTCAGTCACATTGACAATCGCAATATCACTATCAATAAAAACTATTTTGTAGTCAAAAAAGCTACAGGTTTTACTAGTATTAATCCATATTCAGCAACCTCAAGTTATCTCAGCAACGTTAAGAAACTGCTAGCAAAAGGTTAAAAGAATAAATAATCTACAGTTGGATTTAGATCCTCGACATCTCGAAGAAGTCCAGGAGACAGCAATTTTATGCCCATAAAAAAAGGCGGACAGGATGTCCGCCCCACAATAAGTAGTTGGATATTTTTTATTTGAAAGTCATTTTGTATTAAAAGCCACTCTTGCTTACCGGAACTTACCAGGGCTTAGACGAGCGCCATTAGGCTGAGACTGACGACGAATTGCTACTCCACCCCGTAAATTGTTTCCAGTACCACCATCTTTGCGATCGAGGAAAGGTTTCAAATTAATCCCACCTCTAGATGAACTAACCCGATTATTGCCACCGCCTAGAAGTGTACGTCCTAAATTATATAATTCGTTGCCTCCACTACTGCGATTGCCATAAGTGTTAACAGCTATAGTTTGTTGTCCGCTGTCAGCAGTAGTCAAATTCTGAAAAATGCTATTGCGGATAACAACAGGATCTTTCCCACTTGGGACTGTCAGCACAATTCTACAGGTTGGATTAGCTTCAGTTGTGACGCAGACAATATTTTCGTTATTCTCTACGGATGTCTGAAGTTCTTGTAAACCATCTGGGCGATAAAGTTCCAAGCGACTGGCAATTGCTGTACAACGCCTTTGTGCGTCCCAACCACCACCCAAAGCCGCAGGCGCTGCCCAAGGAAAGAATTGTCCTGGTTGACTTTGTGGCTGATACATGACGGTGTACTGTCCATTATAAGTTTGACAGGTAAACCGAGTTGTACCGTCAGCTGAGGGTGAAGATGGTACACCTGTCGATGTGTCTATTGGAACTGGTGCTGATGTGCCGCCTGATGGTACTGTTGGTACCACTACACCATCGCCATTAGAATCATATTGCGCCATTGCTGCCGAATTACCCAGACACAAAGATAAGCCAAGACTGCCCAAAGCTATCAACCGCAGCATTTGTGATGACATAAATCATCCTCCAGGAGAAATTAAGTAGGGAATTGATAGTTTAAGTGACGAATAATTCTGGCTTTTGATTCAGCAAAAACTTATTTTTTTTCTCTGTTGCTTTTTTCTTAGCAATTAGCTTTTTCACCCGTACTTGAATTTCTGTATGATGCCCCACTCCTTGATAGGCGTAACGGTTGTAGCAGTTATTTGCTTAAACTGAGTCACTCAAATACTTGAAAATTTTATTTGTATATGCTAAGGAAAATTATTTGGATCGATACCTTGAGATTGTAGATAGGCAATTAGCCGTTCTTTTTGCTGGCGTTCCTGTTCGGCACGTTGGCGTTCCTGTTCAATTTGTTCCACTGCCCAAAGCAACAAATTACCTGCCTCATCCCACCAGCGCAACCAGTAACCAGTTCTGGCTTCTTTTGTTCCTTGCCAGGTTCCCAGAAATAAACCCATTGAATCAATCCAATGACGACCATTTTCATCAGGTTGTTTTAACTCGTAGCGCCTGTTTTCGAGTTGGTAAAATTCTAACAAACCACCATTTGGGTCAAAAATTATGTAAATTGGGACTTGAAGAATCTGCTCGTAAAAAAACCATTTTCCTGGTGGATAGGTTCGTTTAAAAGAGTATTCTCCACCCTCAGTGTCAGAGAGAAATTCCATCACAATTGCTGGAATATCTCCATCTAAATTGGGTGTATAGCTTTTGCGTTCTCCTAAAACCTGATTTACCGATCGCACATAAACCCAATCGGGTGCTTTAGCTATAAATTGCCCGTTTATCGTCGCACAAAGTCCAAAATTTGAGGCTATCAACATCTGCGGTTGGATGAAACCACTTATCTCAAGGCTTTCGCGCAAAGCACCAGCCAATAGTGGCTGACCTGTATTTTCCACTGGTTCATCCTCTAGGTGAAAATCTGCGGGCAATGCTTCCCAAGATACTACTAGTTCTGTTGAAGATTTAGCTTCACCGAGTTGGGTTGCCATAAACACCCCTTTTTATTGATTTGTCTTTATTTTATGGCTGACTAGTAGTTTCTTGCTGACAAGGCGACAAAAAAAGCTAGGATGCAGATAAAATCGCACTAATTCTCAACCAACAACAGTCTCACCAGTCGTGATCGGAATCGATCGCGGTTCCATCCTCTAAGACAAGAACTCTGACGCAAGTACCGATTAGCATTAAAATCTCTCTGTTAGCGTAGCTTCTTCTCATTTCTTCTCCATCCATAATTTACCTCCCATATTAATCAACACGTTTATGTTATTGATTTGAGCGATACGAGTAACGAACTGTGATGCTTGGTCGCGCTTGGTGTCTGCCTTTGGGAGAAGACTCGCTAACGCACTTGTTTGACAATATAATACACTTGCCGTTTGGGATACATAAAACACAAAAAACCCCGGCTAATTTAGCCGAGGTAAAGTCGAGAAGTGAGATTGACGATGAGATACAGTGATACCGAAATCAAAAAATCTTAGCTAACGCTAAAACCAACCAAAACTAAAGCGGTGACGATTAAAGTTGCAAAAAGACCCTGTAAAACGTATTTACGTTGTTCCCAAATTGCTGGGTACTCAGCGTAGTACATCTTGGGTTCTGCTGCGTAGTTGTTGAGAATGCCGTCTTCGTTAGTGGTGGTGTACATAGTTTTTTCTTTTCTTTGTTTTGTTATCTTATGTAACTAAATATAACAATTTCGTTACAAATAGTCAATAGGACTTGACAAATAAAGACTGATTGTATTCATAAAACTGACTTATCAGTATACTACTGCCGTTTAGGATATGTAAAACACAAAAAACCCCGGCGAAACTAGCCGAGGTGACAGAGAGAAGTATGAATGACAATAAGATACAGCGATACTGAAATCAAAAAATCTTAGCTAACGCTAAAACCAACCAAAACTAAAGCGGTGACGATTAAAGTTGCAAAAAGACCTTGTAAAACGTATTTACGTTGTTCCCAAATTGCTGGGTACTCAGCGTAGTACATCTTGGGTTCTGCTGCGTAGTTGTTGAGAATGCCGTCTTCGTTGGTGGTGGTGTACATAGTTTTTTCTTTTCTTTGTTTGTTATCT
>NZ_JADEXF010000043.1 GCF_015207245.1 Nostoc cf. edaphicum LEGE 07299 | reverse complement strand
CACATTAATTGGAAGCGCCAAACTAATAATTTGTTAGTCTGGTGCTTCCAATTTGCTAGGAATTTACTGGGCTGTTACCAAATAGGGTGAAGGAATGGGTTGGGCACGTCCAGCATTGACAAGTGCCTGGTAAACAAAGGCAGCAACCTCAGCTCTAGTTGCCTGACGATTAGGATTTAGTTGCTTCACTGTCGGATAGTTGATTACTAGTTGCCGTGCAGTTGCCGCAGCAACAGGAGCGATCGCATAATTAGGAATCTGGGCAGCATCGGTGTAAAAAGAAAGGATATTTTGATTACTCGCAGTTAAGCCCAAACCATTAGCTAAAGCGACTAACGCCTGCACTCTAGGAATTTGCTGCTGTGGCTTAAAAGTGCCATCGGGATAACCAGAAACAAATTGACTCTGGTAAGCAGATTGAATGGCAGCGTAAGCCCAGAAATTGGTTGCTACATCCTTAAATTTAATTGCTGGGCGTTTAGCTGCTGGCGTTAGGGCTTTAGTGACAATAGTGGCGAATTGAGCGCGGGTAACAGGTTCATTGGGTTTAAAGCTGCCATCAGGAAAGCCCGCAATAATATTTTGGGAGGCTAAGGCTTCGATGTAGGTTTTTGCCCAGTAATTTGCTGGCACATCCTTAAAGGCAACAGGCCCTCCAGGCGGTACATCAACACTGGCGGCAACAAAATCTACTGAGCCAAAAATCTTTTTCTGATCGATATCGTTGCCAACAGCGACAATTTTACTGGTTTTAGTGGCGTTGTTCACATCATAACGAGTGTTATTGCGGATAAGATTGCCACCAGGATTTTCGTTGGTGCCAAGGTCGGGTGAAGCGTTGACAGTTGCTACTACTCCATCCCGCTTATTATTTTGAATGACATTCTTACGCAATACGGGCTTCGCTGACTCTGAGATAAAAAGACCGTCTTGATTTTCGATAATTTGGTTTTCCACAATTAGGGGTGTGGAAGTGCCACCGATCGCTAGACCAAAACCAGTATCCTGAAATAAGTTATTCCGAATTTCTCCTTGGGCAGCTCTAGCAACTGAAATCCCATTTCCTTTGTTTTGCACAAAGAGATTACCTTCGATTCTGGGATTGCCTGTACCCGTGACAAAAACACCCTCTCTAACACTGTTAGCAAAAGTACTGTTTTTGATAGTGGGATTAGTTGACTCCACCCACACAGCCGTACCTCGGCTATTTGGGTTGGTGACGCTGACACCAGCGATCGTGGTATCTTGGTCGGCCAGGATGGTAATGTCTTGTCTGGCAAAGGTGCGACTAGTGTAGAAGCCTCCACCTGTAATCAATACCGCCTGACCTTTAGTAGCTTCATCACCCCGCAGTGTCACCCCTGGTTTAAGTAAAAGCGGGAAGGTTTCACCACTTTCCTGGTTATAGTTACCAGGTGCTAATTGAATAACTGCACCTGCTTGGGCTTGACTGAGAGCGAAACTGATACTTTTATAGGGTGTCGCTGAGGTTGCACCAGCACCAGCCCTATCTGCACCAGTCGCTGGATTAACGTAAATCACTGCGGCTGTTGCGGGAGCTTGTGCTGTGAAAGTTGGGGCGATACCTTCTGGGTGACTCGCACCAGCATTAACTTCACCAGGTAGTAGTATTGACCCACTAGAAACAACTAGCAAGGCTGTTAGTCCGGCTCCCACGCGTAAAGTATATCTGAGATAACTGTTAGAAAGAAGGCGAAAATTTTTCGCAAGAGAAATGTGAAAACCCCGGTATTTCATTTTTTGAGTCTGTGGTGTGCTGAATTACGGTGTGTCGAACAAGGTTGAAGGTAGCAAGCAGCCTTGTAGCTGCTATCAAACCCATGCAAAACTATACTGGATGATTAGTATTAATTCAGCTAAGTTCCTTAGATAGATCACAGAACTTATACATTAGTTATATTCTTTTATTCAGGAATTTCTACTAGTACACGTAGCCGAAGTTTGCCTAGCTTTCACTATGGGATGTTGCCCCAAGTCTTGTTAATTGAGATGGTAGCTGTATTTCAGCCAACCTGTACTAGGGGCTTTCGGGATGAAGCGGATGTGTCAACAAGTCTCTCGCTGCCTTGTATAAGCGCTCATCCTGCTTACTAAATGATTTATTTTTTTGTATTGTCTAAAGCTAGATGCTGCAAATAATTTTGCTGGCATATCATCACAGAAAAAGCAAACCTGTTGGAAATCAGGAGAAATGTGTTTTAAATTGTTGAGGCTGCGTCGCGCCTTAGTTTTAGTAGGTAGTACCTATCTTCTACTTTTGTCTACTCCTGCCTTTGCTGCGGAACGAGTGGTGCTAAACTATGGTGTCTTCCGTGAATCACTTTCAGTAGAGGAACTATCCACCTTTGCCCAAACAGGTGAACTTTCACGTTCACTACGAGTTATATCATGTCCGCCAAATTACCCATAATAAAAGAACCCCTCCCCGCCTGCGGGGAGGGGAGACAAAGCACAGCTTTGGCGGGGTGGGGTTCTTCGGATTTAATAAGCAATCAAGCGGACATGATATTAAGCCATAAATCAAAAGCCCTCACCCTAAATCCCTCTCCCAAAATTGGGAGAAGGGGGTGAATTTTGCATTTTTGCAAGAGTTCGATTGAATTATTTTGGGGAAAATATCTAATGTTGGTATTTCTTCCACGAATAAATTTATCAATTCCTCGTGTAGAGATATTTACATGGTTTATGC
Organism: Nostoc cf. edaphicum LEGE 07299; assembly: GCF_015207245.1. Classification (GTDB taxonomy): domain Bacteria; phylum Cyanobacteriota; class Cyanobacteriia; order Cyanobacteriales; family Nostocaceae; genus Nostoc; species Nostoc edaphicum_B. The sequence goes on along the minus strand of NZ_JADEXF010000043.1, from coordinate 7,547 downwards.
ACTGCTACTGAATACTCAGACATTTCCATTTCTACCAATTAGAGTTGCAATTTCCTTGACTAACTCATCTGGTTCGACGGGTTTGGAAAGATGCTTTTGAAACCCTGATTCAAGTGCTTGTTGTTGATTGATTTCTCCGGCATAAGCGGTTAAAGCGATCGCCGGAATTTGTTTGGCTTGGTTTGCCTGCAATGCTTTAACTTGGCGCATTAGCATATAGCCATCCATCTCTGGCATCCCAATATCACTGAGCAGCATATCTGATTCTGACTCTGCCAAAATTTGTAATGCTTCTTTTGCTGATGTCGCTGCTGTCACCATTGCTCCAGCCTGTTCTAGTACAAATGTGTGGAAGTCACGGGTATCATCGTCATCATCTACAACTAAGATTTGGATGCCGGACAGGATTTGAATCGGAGGAGAAGGATTTAGTGCAGCAATATCTATGTTTTGTTTTGGGGTTAAATCTTTTTTAATTAGTGGTAGCCTGACTCGAAAAATAGCTCCTTGCCCCTCACCTAAACTTTCTGCCCGAATCGTGCCGCCATGTAATTCGGTCAAATGACGCACAATTGCTAATCCTAACCCCAATCCACCAAATTTTCGGGTTGTCGTGCCATCAGCCTGACGAAAATATTCAAACACATAAGGTAGAAACTCAGGGCTGATTCCCTTACCTGTGTCGCTGACGGTAATCTGAGCTTCAGCGTCAACGCACTCTAGTTGAATATCAATTTTTCCTCCTTCAGGAGTGAATTTAACAGCATTCGATAAGAGATTCCAAATAACTTGTTGTAAACGACCCGAATCACCCAAAACTTGCCCGAAAGCAGCATTTAGCATCGTCTGAATTTGAATATTTTTAGCTTCTGCTGCCAAACGGACTGTTTCCAATCCCGCCTCAATCACCAGTACTAGGTTGACAGGTAACATCTTTAGGTTGAGCTTGCCTTGTAAGATTCGAGAGACATCAAGCAAATCTTCAATTAGTTGAGCTTGTAATTGAGCATTCCGCTCGATAGTTGCGATCGCTTTCTTTAGGGCTGCGGCGTCAAACTCACGAGTCTGCAAGAGTTTCGCCCAACCAAGAATCGGATTCAGAGGCGATCGCAATTCATGGGAAAGTACCGCCAAAAACTCATCTTTAATCCGGTTGGCTCTTTCGGCTTCAGTTCTGGCAGCTTGCTCAAGTTCCAAGAGGCGATCGCGTTCGGCTTCTGCAACTTTGCGTTCGGTAATGTCAATGACTGAGCCGATGTAACCTTTAAACTGACCGTCCACCCCAAACCACGGATTCGCGGCATCAATGCAAGAGCGATATTTGCCATCTTTGCGCCGCAAGCGGTACTCCAAACGGAAGGCCGAGTAACTGCTACTAGCTTCCAGAAAAACATTCCTGGCGTCATTATAGTCTTCTGGATGCACAGCATTTAACCAGCCAAATCCTAGACCCATTTCCTCGCTTTGACCTGTAAAATCGTACCAGCTTTGACTGAGATAGGTGCAGTGGCTATTGGTATCTGTCACCCAAACCATGAAGGGGGCATTGTCAGCCATGTTGCGGAACTTTTCTTCGCTTTCCCGAAGGGCTTTTTCTGCTTGTTTGCGATCGCTAATGTCTGTAACAAAAATGCTGACTCCTTCTGCAAAGGGGTAGACGCGGTTCTCAAACCAGCGCTGCCAAGGCGCATAAAAGTATTCAAATTGAACAACAGTGTTTTGGGCGATCGCTCGATGAACCTGGCTATCAAACTCGCTTTTAGCCACATCGGGAAACACTTCCCAAATTATCTTACCTAGCAACTCTTCCTTGGGGATGCCAACAATTTCTGCTACCTGTTCATTGACAAAGCTATAACGCCACTCTCGATCCAATACAAAGAACTGGTCTTGAATACCAGCTATGACAGTCTCTAGGTGTGCTTTGGCGACCTCAGCTTCAATTCGCAACCCTTGCTCGCGTTCCATTGCCTCTTGGCGGAGACGAGCCATTTTTAAGGCTGCCTCTACTCGCGCCAACAATTCACGGGCAGAGAAAGGTTTAATCAGATAATCATCGGCTCCCGCTTCTAACCCTTCCACCCGCGCCTCTTCTCCCGCCCGTGCCGACAACAGAATGATTGGAACTTTTTGCGTCAGCGGATCGGCTCGTAATGCTTGCAGCAGTCCAAAGCCATCTAATCCAGGCATCATCACATCTGTCAGTACCAAATCTGGGACACGTCCACGAGCCGAATCCAAAGCAGCTAAACCGTCCGGCACTGATTCCACTTCATACTGCTGACTTAATAACCGCTTAACATAATCGCGCATATCTGCGTTGTCATCAACTAGAAGAATTCGGGCAGGAGAGGGTGATAGGTGATAGGTGATAGGTGATAGGTAAGATTCTTCCCTATTCCCTGTTCCCTGTTCTCTATTCCCTATTCCCTGTTCCCTATTCCCTATTCCCTGTTCCCTGTTCCCTATTCCCTGTTCCCTGTTCCCTATTCCCTGTTCCCTATTCTCTTCCCCAGGTAGCCACCGCAGGGCTTCTTCTAGATAAGGCGTTGCACCTAATGCAGTTGAAGCTAAAGTTCGCGGGGCACTAATCCGGTCTGGAGGCAAATGAGCATATCCTGTTGGAATTGACACAGTAAAGCAACTGCCTACTCCAAGAAGACTGGTAACGTGAACTATTCCACCATGCATTTGCACCAATTCTTGCACCAGTGATAATCCAATTCCTGACCCTTCAAAAGTTCGTCCTTGCGCCCCTTTGACGCGGTGGAATCGTTCAAAAAGGTGGGGAATTTCTGCGGCTGGGATACCGATTCCTGTGTCTTTGACTGCAAACTCAACATGGTCATTTAACCACTGCAAACTGACCGCAATTTCTCCAGCCATCGTGAACTTGAAGGCATTTGAGAGCAGGTTAAGAACAATTTTTTCCCACATCTCTCGATCTACATACACTGGTGCTGGCAGGGCAGGACAATTAACTGATAACTGCATCCCTGCCCGTTCTACCGCTGAACGAAATACACTAGCTAGTTCTGCGGTAAAGGTGGCAAGGTTGGTGGGTTCATAAGAGGCTTGAACCCTTCCGGCTTCAATGCGTGAAAAATCTAGCAAGCTGTTGACCAGTTTCAGCAGCCGAAGTCCGTTGCGTTGCACCATTTCTAGCTGCTCTCGTTCTTTGGCTGGAAGCAGCGTGGCACAAGTGGTTAAGGTGTCTTCTAATGGCCCCAACATCAGAGTCAGTGGGGTACGGAATTCATGGCTGACGTTGCTGAAAAAGACGGTTTTGGCGCGATCGATTTCTGCCAAGGCTTCAGCGCGTTTGCGTTCTTCCTCGTAAGCTTGGGCGTTAGCGATGCTGGCTGCAATTTGAGCCGCAACTAAATCAATGAATCCTTTATAATTGTCATCGAATAGCCTGAAGGGGTTCAAACCAGCGATTAATATACCAGCTTTTCCGCTTTGACCGGATGCGGCAATGGGTACTGCGATCGCTTGATGGGGCGATCGCTGCCACGCACCACAGGGTAGACTACTAAAAGACACTTCCAAATCGGAAATCAGTTTGGCTTGATGCGTTTTGCTTACTTCCGCAAAGGGCCAAACCCCATCAGCATCGAGAGCCACTGTTTCTGGAACTGCTACGTGGTTTTGCCCAATGCGGCACGTTCCAGCCAAAAAAACTTCCTGCTTATCGGGATCGACCAGATAAATCATTGCGAACGGGAGATCGTAAGGGTTGCTCTCCAGACAACTCGCACTTAGCGTACAGGCTTCATCGAATGTCCGCGCATCTGCCGTCCTCGCCGCTAGTTCGCGCAAAAGTGCCAACTGACGCTCACTGATAATCCGCTGCGTGTCATCTGTGTTGGCGCAGATGATCCCACCTGTGTCGCCCTGGTCATTAGGAACCGGGCTATATGAAAAAGTATAATAGGTTTCTTCTGGGTAGCCATTGCGCTCCATAATTAGCAGCAGCGCTTCGTCGTAAGTACCCTCATTCTTCAGCATCGCTGATTCGGCTCTAGGCCCAATCTGATCCCATATTTCCCGCCACACGTATGAAGCTGGCTGTCCAAATGCTTCTGGATGTTTGCCGCCAATAATAGTTTTGTAAGCGTCATTGTAAAGGTTAATTAGTTCCTCGCCCCACCAAACAAACATGGGTTGACGGCAAGTTAGCATAATTCGCACGGCAGTCTTCAAACTCTGCGGCCACTGCTGTGTTGGGCCAAGGGACGTTTTTGACCAATCCTGTTCTCGCATCCTAGCCCCCATTTCACCTCCACCGATAAGGAAATTTACGTTGGCGTTGCTTGCTAACGTTGATTCGTTCTTCATCAATTCCTCTCGATTGGTCATGTAGGGTTACAGGCTACATCGGTGGTTGTCTGTTAGGAAAAATCCTCTATAAATTAGACCTTTACGCTTCTAAACACTTATTTTAGAGGATATTCAAAGGCATATACATGGTGAGATGCCAATGCTGTGACTTTTCAAAGCATTGAAATTGCCTTTTCGGGGCAAGTTTCTACTTTGGCTATTTTTATTGTCTCCTTTATATCATCGATATTTCAAGCTAGCTACCAAGGGCAATTCTCATTAGACAATCCATAATGTTGCAACGGCGATGGCTGCGCCAACGCCAAGGGCGAATGCTAGCCACAAGCATTTGGCACGCTGTAGGTTAAGCAAACGGGTTTTAATGGGTAGCGCTAAAATTCCCCTGTCGACGAAACTTTGAAGGAGGGGAATTAAAGCATTCTAAGTTAGGACTACCCCATTCAAGGTGACTGGTAAAATCTCTCTTTTTCTCTCTGTGCGCTCCGCGTCTCTGCGGTTAAAAAGTAATTTATTTAACTACTCCAGACGCAGAAAACACAGAGTAAAAAGATTATAGCGGTTATAAGTTGAGTGCAATACATACCTAACCCCCAGCCCCTTCCCTATAAGGGAAGGGGAGTAAGATTCAAAGCCTCTCTCCTTTTAGGAGAGAGGTCAAACTGTATTGCTTCCATTCAAGAACCGCTATAAAGAGGAATTTTTTGACCAAAATTTTTACCCACCTTGAAGGGCTAGTCCTATAAGTATAGGACTTACGCACTATTTACGGAATAACGAACCGTAGAGGCACAGAGGACACGGAGAAATGAGAGTTTGAGAGATATTTTGCGTAAGTCCTGAAGTATTTAAATCGTTTCTGTAAACATACCTGTTCGGGCAAACTCTTCTTCTTCAGGGGTGAAGAGTGGAGGTTTATCCACAAGGCTAGGTTCAAAGTAGTATGTTTCTTGGAGAAATTGTCCGCTAATGACAGCTTCCTCTAAATCCTTGATGTGGTTCTGTGCAACTACACACGCTTCCTTAAGATTATTTGCATCGCCCTTCTCCAGCAGCTTTGGCAATTCTGTTTTTACCCCTGTCAGCCGTGCCAATGGCTTGAGAATTCCATAGATGTTGTAGATGCGAGCAGTTTCTATGCTGGTGTATTTGAGTGCATTGGCTCTTGCTAATTCAGAGTCAAGGCTGGGCCAAAAACGGGTGGTGTAGAACGCTTTCTCATCCTTGTGATACCATTCTTCCGATCGCGCAATGGAGGAGGAAACGGTATTATGCAATTTCCAGAAGAATAACCGCAGGGAGGAACCATCTACCACGGTGGATAGCTTTGCCTCCATTGACACTTCAAAGTCATTCAGGTTCGGATCGCGCCCAAGTATAAGGTACTCTACAGGATACATATCCACTTCCTTATTTTGCACAACGTACATATTCAGGTGATGGCGGCAGTAGGGACAGGGGTACATTGTGGCAAACAGTTGGAAGAAATCTTTGAAGATTGCGACTGCGGCTTTTTGCTCTACCTTGGTGTTGGTACACACAATCTCAGCTGTGGTATGGAAAAAGCGCCACACTGCCGGGCCAATGTAGTAGGGAAAACTGACTCGCATTTGCGAATCCTTCACCTCAGTCCGATCTAGATAGACATCAATGAATGCTACATACTGCGATAGCGCTCCTGATTCTCGCCCAAATTCTAGGCGTTCGCGGCGTTTCTGGACTCCATTCAGGTAGTGATGCGTTAACCGCCATGCTTGTTTGAGGATCAATTTCTGTTTGGGAGTGCAACGGGGAAAATTTTCGGCAACATCCGCCCCGTAGCGGCTAAATTCTCCTGAATTTTTTGTACGCTGATACCATTCATCCAAAGCCGCTTGGTCGGGTACGGTGTTGCTTTGGATATCTGCTGTGGTAGAAACACTAAACGCCGCCAACAATTTTGGCATAAAGTCTTCATACCAGTATACTACTGGCATGATTGCACCATCTATTTCCTCAGTTGCCTGAGAGAGAATGACGCGGTTCCACTTGTGCAAATAGTCTTTTGGATTTGCCTGAGATTTAGTTGGTGGTGGAGCCATTTCTTCGTTCAGTTCTATTCCCCTCAAACGATTGAGTTCGTTAATGGCCAGCACACCTTCTACGATGTCACCCAGGCAGAGACTTTTCTTTTTGATCGTAATGGCAAACTCGACTCCGGCAGCAAACTTTTCTTTGACATTGGCAAATTTACTCCGTGCTTCTAAAATCGCTTGCTGTTCTGCCAACATTTCTGGTGTCTTTGCCACTGTTTGCCAGTTTTTGATCCGCTCCTGCAATCGAGCATATTCATCGGCAATCGATTTAACCACTGCATCCAGGACGGGGTAGCAATCCTCGGATACTATACCTAATGCTTTGTAAAGTGCGATCGCTTGTTTAACAAACTCCACAAAATCAGTAATTCTGTATGGCAAGTTTTTCACCCGCAAGTGAGTTTCGTGGTTGGCGGAGAAACTCTCACGGAAGCTGCGGTAGGCTGCTCCTTGAATCAAACGAAACAAACCAATCTGCATTTGCAAAGGGGACGTACCGCTTTTTTTCTGATTCGGTGAGTTTGGTTGTTGCGCTAACTGTTCTCTTAGCTGTGCCAACTCTGGAGTCGTTGCTTCTGGCGTCGGCTGGGTGCTAGCTGCTGCGGCCTCATTGGAAGTAGCAACTGTCTTGAGCGAACTATTAAGAGAAATTGGTGAGTCTTGATAGCCAGTTTTGCTCCCTGACTCCTCCGGTACTAGCTTACAAAATTCTTCAAAGTCAATTGAGCCATCGCCATCATGATCTACTTCCTGCAACATCTCTTTCAATTCAGCGTCTGTCAGCCCAAACTGACTCATGACTGTCCGCAGTTCAACGGCAGTAATTTGACCACTACCGTCTTCATCAAAGGCACTGAAGGCTAACTTCAGGCGACTTTGGCGATCGCCTACTTTCGCTACCATCAGCGTTTTAAATTCTTCAAAGTCGATAGTGCCTGACAAGTCAACGTCAATCTCCTTAATCAAGTCCCGCAGACCCGCTTCCGTGGGATTTTGCCCTAGCGATCGCATTACCTCCCCCAGTTCCTCGGTTGAGATCGCTCCGTTGCCGTCTACGTCTAATACTTTGAAAGCTTGCCACAATTTTTCTATTTCTTGTTCATCAATCATGGTTTTGTTCCAATTTTATAG
>NZ_JADEXF010000042.1 GCF_015207245.1 Nostoc cf. edaphicum LEGE 07299 | reverse complement strand
TTATAATTCCCTGTTTGAGGGAAACAAACTGATAAATTGAGAAATCACGGGGTTCAATTCCTCAAATCGGGGGGTTTAATGGGAAGAGATATGGTTGCGTTTGTTTTTGGGAAGTATCTATTTATCGACAAATAAAAGAGAAAGGAGGAGGGCAACAATGCAAGAATTTAATCAGCTAAGAGATAGCCACGGAAGATGGTCTAGTTTACCAGGAGGTAAAACTAAGTTTTTACAAGCTATTAAACGTCCTAAAAGACTTTTAATTAAAGACGAAGAAGGAGTTCCTTCTATTTATCCAATCAAACCTCAAGATCACGGGATTAAAAAGGCTTTACTCGAACGACCTTTTATTGCAGATACGCCAGTAAATCTTCAAAAGTTAATAATAGACATTCTTCAGACAACAACAGAAAGGAATGTAAGGGATCTGATACTAACAGCCATGAGGCAGATGAAATGGGAGACAGAGCTTTTTACCAAACAGCTAGAAACACATATTGCAGAAGCAGAAATCAAAAATTTAGTACTAACCGAAGCAGAAAGAGAAAAAATAAAACAAAGAGACGGATATACTTGCCTATGTTGTGGAGCCAATATCAAGGGGAAATTAGAAATCGACCACATTAAACCATTTTCTATGGGTGGTAAAACATTTATAGAAAACTCACAAACTCTGTGTTTTATTTGCAGTAAATGTAAAGGCAATAATGAAATAGATTTTCGGTGCAATACAACAAAATTGAGCATTCCTAAAAATCTGGATTTATCATTTAGAACAGAAAGCCAACACCCTAAAAGAACTTTAAAAAGAATAGTTAATTTATTTTATGATTGCAACGCAGTTTACGATATTAAGTAGGAGGTATATACTTACACTTACACAATATATTTGTACCCTAATAACAATCCTGAATGGTTGCTTCAACATAAAGTAGAACTTCTCAAATACATTCAAGATAGGCTTGGTGGTAGTGCTTTGAATATTGAAGTTACTACAACTGAATAAATGTATTGAAACCTTGGTTAACTAATTGTGAATCAGTGATCCAAATAGTTGTAGGCTATGGATCGCAGGGTCTACAGTCTGGCAATGAAAATCAATCGGCATGGGCGCGCCAAAGTTCTCACCCAACAAGAGATACAGCTAATTTTCAGCGATGGCTTAGACAATGACCGCGATCGCGCTTTGTTTGGTGTCTGCTTGTTTAGCGCTTGCCGAATTCGAGAATGCTGTACCCTGTTCACCCAAGACATTTACACCCCCAAGGACAATGTTAGACCCCGGCTGGTGATTCGGAAAGCAAACACGAAGGGGAAGCTGGCTACTAGGTCAATCCCAGTGATTGAAGACTTGTGGCGGTTGCTCACTGAATACTACCCACTGTCCGGCGAGATTTATTTGTTCCCCGGTCGCTGTGATGGACACATCAGCGAAGACTCAGCCTCTAGGATTTTGAGAGGAGCTTGCAAACAAGCTGGGATAATCGGCGCGAGTACTCATAGCTTTAGGCGCACAGCACTAACGCAGATGAGCAACGCACGTATTCCATTGCGGGTTATTCAGGAGATATCAGGGCATCGGAACTTGGAACAGTTGCAGCGTTACTTGGAAGTATCAGACGAACAGGTATTGGGAGCGGCGGCGAGTTTGGCTATGCTGTCACCAGTTGGGGAATCGTTATTAATAGCAGAGGAGGCTTCGTCAAAAGCACCAGCAAACAGATTTACGAGGGAAAAATGAAACAAGAAACGTTCACTATTTTGTCGAATGTGTACACACAACTACAGCAGATTGCAGCACAATTGTACACAGCAGCAGAAGTAGCACTGCAAAACGATGATTTTGACGATGCTAGTTTACTTCAGAGTAGAGCGGATAAAATTTATGAAGAGGCTGAAAATCTGGATGCCTTGATAATTGAACTGGAGGGCGAATGAAAACTGTAGAACAATTAAAAACTCGTATTCAAGAACTTGGTAAACAAGCTGCACAGTTCAGTCAGCAAGCAGTTGAAATTAGTCAAAGCAACCGTGAGCAAAGTAAAACTTTAATGCAACGAGCCAAAGAAGCTAGTAAGCGTTGTCAATTGTTGATACAAGAGCTAAAAAGACAAAACAGTTAGTAGGTATATTGATTCACCAGCTTTACAGAAAAACAGACCAACCGCCATGTGCATAAAATGTCGGGAAATGGTATGACGACATCGAGCTTAAACAGATGCACAACAAGGATTTAGAGCGTGTTACACAGGTCGAAATTAATTCCTTAAGTGGATGCCTATGACTGCCAGTCTCCGATACCATCCCAGCATTGGTTTATCTCTGTGCGGTCGTAGTCGGGAATCTTCGAGGCAACAAAAAAAACAAGGGGGTGTCACAAAAAAACACTTATGTAGCAAGCATTTCAGCCATATTTCCCAAAGTTGAAAATTTGGGGATGCAATACCTCTCAGGGTGGGCAGGGTCAAAAACTTCGCTCCTGTTGTCCCCTTCCAAGTAGTCATCTTGTTGAGGCTTGCGACTATCCATATATGGGAGGATGGTTGAAAAAACTATTTCCCAATAAGGCTTATCGATTTCATATTCCCGTTCCCAGCCTCCGCCGACTCGCTTATTTTCATTAGTGGTCAGCACCCCCAGTTTCGCTAAAATCAATCCCACAATCTCTGCGTCAGACTGTTTAAATCCTTCTTTGTCCTTCTCAAATTTGATTTTGATACTTAGCCAGCTATCCATAGCCTTATAGTTAGCTCTTGCAGTCTTAGCGATAAATTTTGCCCAATCACTGCTCTTGCTGTAGTTATTCCCAGCATTAAGAAAAGCGAGAAATTCTGGGATTTGAAGCTTCTTAAGCAGCTCTCGTTTTTTCAAAAAATGTGACCTATCCGTGACGATGGGGTTCAATTTTCTATCGCGCATTTCAAATGCAATCGCACTTTCATCATCTGTTAAAAGAATATGTAGAAGCGTCAGCCCCGTAGTGATTTTACGGGTACGTTCAAGCTTTACTATCCCTGCGTCAATTGGTATTCCTAAAGTCTTTGCTAGTCGAGTTTTGTAGACTTCCCGTTGCTTCTGCTTGTCGAGGTTTCCTTTTTGGCGAATAGCATCAATATATTCATCATCAGTTAAAACTCTCGCCTCTGCTTTAGCAATATCTTCTTGCGTTTTCAGTTCAGACTTAGTAGCTTTGTGAGAAGATAGTACGCCGTCATTCTCTGTTTTATCCTCTGAATCATCAAGGAATTCTAATTCATATCCTGCATCGGTTAATCTGTCTACTAATGTTTGATACGGATTAGCTCTACTAGCATTACTTCGAGCGTTAATTACTCCCCATAGTTTGAGAAATGCTTGGTCATATTCATCAAATGTTCCGTCAGGGTTGGGGTAAAATCCTGCTTCGATTAATTGGCTGATATTGTCACAGAAGTAAGTGTTAGATTCGTTATTTTTATTAATTAGCTCTAATACTAATTGGTCAGCATCAATTTTAAAGTTGCGTTTCTTAGTATCGCAAAAAATTTCTGAGTCGCAATCAGGACGATATCTAGAAAATTGTTGGCACTGGTCACTTGCTGCAAACACATCACCTGTAAAGATGCCGAATCGTTTATCGTAATGCGGTCTTGATAAGTCGATGCCAGTCCCCAAAGTACCTGTGTAAAAGAGGTTGTTGCTTTTGTAGAGCGAGTCAATGTTTTTGATGTACTCTCTTATCTGTTCTTCTTGTGAATTTTCACCGTGAATTATGTCTGTTGATTTGCGAAATTCATCATTTAAAGTACTTTTTTGAAGTGCGAGTAAGTCTGATTTGTTTTCAAAAGGTGCAATGATTTTTTGACCGTCGGATAAAGACTCATATAATCTTTTGAGTGTTGCCCCTTTGTCGTTGCTAATTTTTATCTTCCTTCCCAATCCTTGTTTTTTGGTGTGGTGGATGATAAAAGTTTTCTCTGGTTCCCTGCCTACCTTATCAGCATTCCTAATTGCTTCTATAAAGTCTAATGTTGCATCAGATAAATCAGCATCAGCAAAGATAATATACTCAGCATTACTGATAAACCACACAAGTTTACGGAAGTAAGTCATCCGTAAATTACCCTTAAGGTTTTTATTGTTTACGAGACTATTTAATATTTGCTCAATTTCATCTAATACAAGTACATATCGCTGTTCTAAATAATTTTCTGTTTTGAGCAATGCACCGACACTAATATCAGTTATTGCGAGTCTGTCACATCCTCCCATACCCCACTTCTGCTCTCTGGCTAGATGATGATGCGTTAGCCCGTACTTCTCAGAGGTATTGAAGAGTAGTCTATTTAAATGCCCAATCTGGATGACTTTGTTATACGGGTACTGCTTAATCAGACTTGCTATTAGATGCGATTTGCCTGTTCCCCAGTCCCCTTTTATTCCTATTAATCCCCGTGGTAAGTCTTTAAGTTTAATGTCAGGAAAATAGCCAATATTCACTAATATGTCAGCCTGTGTAGCAAATGAATGTCGGGCTACTTTGTTCCGTTTCGCCTCATAATCTACAAAGTAGTCATCTTTAGTTTTTTGATAGTCTTGTTTCTTAGTGCGATCGCATTTTGTCCATGTCTTATCCCACAATGGATCGCCTGCATCCTGGGCAAGTTGGCGGAATGCAATCATCACATCTTGGGCACTATCACCCGACTGGCATACGATTGTTCCCCGTGGGTAATTGGGGTCATCGTATGCGATGTGTAGGTTATCCTCACTCCCAGAGCTACTACCGTGATATGGGCATTGGCAAGTATGCCAGTGTTGCCTTCCCCCTTGTTCGCCTGCATGGGAATATCCAAAGCCATATTTACGTGCAAAATATTCCGCTTCTGTTTCCCCAGAATCCACCCCATGCAGCTTAAGAAATTCGTTGTTGCTATTATCAATTAAGTCAAAATCATATTGAGATTCATAAGAAAGTTTGGCACTTTCTATAGGGTCAGTCCATGCACTCTCTGAAGTGCGATCGCATGGTTTCCCTGCCTTCTCCCTTTCACGTAATTTTGCAAGTATTTGCGCTCTTTTTAATAGTTCTGTTACTTCACTGTCATTGCATCGTCTGAAAATATCAGGGTTGAATTTCTCGTGCGAGTAGTTTACCCCTTTCTTTTTTTGATTAAGCTTGGAATTCATAAATTGATAGCCGTTAAATCGCTCTTTTGAAAAAAGTTTGATGCCTTCCTGCACTGCGAATTGTTCAAAGGCATCATCAAGTTCTTTTAGTGTATATTTGTTCTCTGGCTCATAATGAATTAATTCGCAAGTAGTCCATTCAATCTCAAGCCCTCCAGGTACACAATAATCCTCAATTACCTTTACATGGTCGAACCCAGCTAATCGCATTAAGCGAGGCAAATCTTTGATACTGGGGTCTGACCCCATGTAGTAAGCCCGTTTCTCTTGATACTCTTTCCAAATATCAAGATTTTTATATTGGTCAGAAGTTAAGTTGAGTACGTCATAAGTATGGCTACTTCTGCGGGTTGTGATTATTAATGTTGGGCGAAGAGGGAATGAGTAAATCTTTTTTCGCCGTTCTTCCTTTGTGCCTTTGTCGTGTTCAAAGAAGTTTGCATAAAATCTATTGACAGCATTGTTGCTTCTGCCCCCATTGACATTATAAAAAATGCCTCTCTCTTGTGGTAGAATAGGTTTAAGTTTTTTCTGTTGTTTGATTCCTTGTAAAGCCTTAGCAAAAAGGCATTTGGGGTCAGGCAACTTTTTTTTGCGTGTTTAACAATAAAAAAGTTGACTGGTGTTGGGGGCTACGCACATAGGTTATTGCGTTCTAGGTACTCCAGCACGGCATAACGTAGTATGTGCTGCACTTTCATATCGTGCTTGTTTGCTATCTTTTTTAGATCCACTCCTATGGGCTGGCGGAAGGTAAATTGAGTATTCATATCTACCGTGAGTTTTTCAAATTTCTTTTTTGGCATGGCGAAAAAATCTTCTGACCTGTTTATATTTTTACTCAAGTATCACTCAATGGCAATAGCAATTGCAAACAAGATTGGGATTTAATCGTTATTTTTATTTTGTCGTGTACTTATTTAGCAAGGCTCCTACCTATTAGTTTCTATTAATAAATAATTTTAGAAAATAGCCAAGCTCTTTACACTTTGTTGATTCATTCCTATTATTAAATGCATTTTGATGCTCAAATATAGAGCCTAAATGTTGTATTCTCCCCGTGGTGGGTGGGTGGCCAGTCAGGATGCAAGCGATCGCATGACTGCAAATGTTCCTCTACATCAAAAATTCAGGGACACTAATATTAGTCAAGACCCCTGCATAATGTTTAAAAATGACTTCTGGAGAATTACCAACCCACCGCGCCACTTGTTGTACTGGGATACCACGCTCTAAACACTCTGTGATGAACGTGTGTCGAGCGTTGTATGGCGGTCGATATCGTGCTATTTTCCCCTCTTCTACAAGCTGACTAACCACACCTTTATAGATTTTCTTCCCAGACCTACAGCCTCTCCACACCTGGTTTGTGAACTTACTAGCATCTATCAAGCCACCACGTGGAGATGGGAATACAACACCGTCATGCGCTAGCTCGTTGGGGCGAATATCCAAGAGTAAATTTTTTAATTGTTCGTTACATGGAAATCGCCTAGATTTATGAGTTTTGGTGTCTTTACGAATTTTGAACCGTGTGTCATAACTTTCAACAATTAGAATCTCCGCACAATCAGTTTTAATGTGGTTCCATTGAAGTGCGATCGCTTCACCAGGACGACACCCAGTCAAGAATAGGAATTTTACAAACGAGACATAGTGCTTGTACTGGTTGTGCGCTTCAAATGCCTGGATGATGCTGTTCATCTCATCCTTATTGAAAGGGTCAATGGCACTAGGAGCCTTACTTTTTGACTGCTTAACATCACCCGCTAGCCCATCAAAGGGATTAATGGGTAGTAGATGCGATCGCACAGCCCATCGACAGCAGGCGGATATATATGTGAGGACGCGCTTAGTTGTCTCTGAAGAAAATTTAGCCAAAAGATAATCTCTTATCTCTATAGCATTCCGAACATCTTTAGTTGGGAGCGCTCTAATATGGTTAGCGAACTTCCGAACGTAATCCTTTTCGTAAGTTGTTTTAGCTAACTGCGATCGCATAAATTCGCAGTACCTACCCCAAAGCTTGTCTAGGTTCCAAACCCAGTCCTGGGCTTGCAACAAAGGAGAACCCCCAGTCTTATATTTGTTCAAAGTCCAATCTAAAACACCTTTGGCTATATCCTCTTCTATCGCCCATGCAACAACCTGTGCTTTTTTCTGATTCTCTGCCGTTGAAACTAATCCAGTGCTGAAATATCTGGATGCACCTTTAGCTACACAAGAGGGAAGCCTTATGCGAAAAAAACCACGGAAAGATTCAATACCAACTGTGCCCTTTGACACTCTACTCATAGTAAAACCTCGCAAAAATAATGATAGCTAATAGAAGAGAAACAGCTATCATTCTCTAACGAGGATTTGGTATATCCCTGTAAGAATTTATTGAAAAAGCCTATTTTGCCAAGGTTTGGGACTTACCCCTCACTACCTCTTAGAACTTTTGCAGACCTCTGCCTTACCACTTGGCTATGCCGCCACAGCAAGATTCCCTGAACTACTTTAATGTTGCTAAGGTATCTTAGTAGCCAGAGGGTGCTAGTTAAACCATGATAGCATAGGAATCTGAGGTAGAGATAGTAGGTTAACTGGATGTTTTTGGTAGTCTTTGGGCGATCGCTAAAAAGTGGCGCTTACAAGTTGACTACACCACAGACCACTCTTAGCAGATTAAAGAGAGTTTTAGGTTGTAACTCCTCACTCCTTACTTGTTACACCTTTACTTCATCGGCAAAATTACTCCAACGCACAAAGTGAAATGGGCCGGCGATAGAACCCCAGAGACGTTCATCGGTGTCTAAATCTCTTCCCCGGTCAAGGCTGAAAAATTCTTTAGCATCAATCTCAAATTCGTTATCCAGATAAGTATTTTTGCCGTCACGAACCACTATGCAGCCTTTACCAGGTTCAACTCTGCCTTTGAAGCTCTTACCTGTCCATTCTACAATCATGTTGCAGCCTGACATTTTTTCCAATTGATCGACAGACAACTCTTTGAGGCGTTCGGGTTCACGAGATGCACCGTAAAATTTTTGTTCTTCTTTAACGGTGTAGTGTTCAATAGCAATATGGTTTTCTGCCGGAATCAACTTCATTACCCGCATCCGGTAGGGTTGATTGAGCAAAAAATCATAAGCTTGTTCGAGAAACAAACTTACCCCTGAGAACAACTCTAAGGGAAGGGGACGGATACAGACGCGGATATGGGCATAAAAAGGCGGATTTTCAAAAGCTTGTTCTTGATTGCTAAAATCAGCTGCCATCAAGCGGGCTAAGGTGGCGATATCAGTAGAATGAGTCATTACAAAACGATCGACTAGTTGCTTAAATATTATCTAGGATTATTTTGACACTCCCCTGACTCAAAAATCCTAGCTGCGATCGCAATTTTTAAATTATATTTAGGATAGATTCTGTGACTGAAGAAAATTAGGCTGCTTCAGTACAAGTTAAACTGCTGACATCTTGTACTTAATAACTAGAATTCGTTAAGCATTTATTTATACAAAATCTGCACACTGTGTTTTATCTGTATGCTGAAGCCACATAGCTCTCAGGTAGGCTTTTCTTGTAAAGCTGGAGAAAAGCTGGAGAATAGTTAGTCAATAATAGGCATGGGGATAATTGCTAATTATCTCATGTAACTCACTCAAGGCAAAGTAAAGTACCCATGCTCAGGCACTTAATTGCGATCGCTACTGCCACTATACTCTTTAGCAATTCCTTAACACTGGCACAGACTAAACCGCCGAAACCACCTGATAAATTTCCTCCCAGCCCTCTAGAGATTACCACACCCGATCCACTGTTACCGCGATCGCTCAAGGATAAACAGCCGTTAACTCCCCAAGAACGGCAAAAGTTAGAACCAGCGTTAGATGCCTTAAATCAAGAAGCGGCGGCGAAATTGCAAGCAGGTGAACAAGTTGCGGCGTTTGAAATTTGGAACCGAGAATTGCGTTTGCGGCGCTTTTTAGGTTCATTAGCAGAGGTGCAAGCATTATCACGAGTTGGGGCGATCGCTTGGAAGCTAAATGACGGACAAGAAGTACAATATATTACCGAACGATTACAAGCGATTCAAAAACAAGCCCAATCTCAGAAAAAAAACGTCCCAATCGATCTAGAATTGTGGCGATCACTAGGTGAAGCTTACAAAAATGTGCGATCGTCTAAACTGGCTATAGAAGCTTACAACCAAGTTTTGCTAGTAGTGCGACAACAAAATGATCGAGCAGCGGTATTAGCAACCCTCAAAACACTTGGAGAACTGCATTTGAGTTGGTTTGATTATCGCAAAGCTGCGCCAATCTACGAGGAATTGTTGAGTTTAGCTACATCTGTTGGCGATCGTGTAAACGAGGTAACATATCTGCAACAATTGGCTTATATTTACGAGCAGACAAGCCAACCACAGCAGTCATTGAATGTACTTAACAAACTAGCAGAAATTTATGTCAATGAAAATAAGCTTACAGAAATACCAGAATTAAAGCTAGCGATCGCTTCAGATTATGAATCTCTAGCTAAGAAAGATCCTAACTTACTGCTAGAAGCTTTTAATAATTATCAAGAAGCTTATACCACTGCTTGGCAATTAAAGCAGTATGTTCGAGCTGGTGATGCTTTGCAGAAGTTAATTGCGCTGTATCGTTCTCAAGGGCAAACAGAGGAGGCTTTACAGGCTAGCGAAATTCTGGTGCAGATACAGGCGCAAGCTGCCAACTTTTATGGAATGATGCAAGCTTATGACCAAATTGGGCAATTGTATCTAGAACGCAAAGAATTTCCTCAAGCATTAACAGCTTTTCAACAAGGGTTAAAACTGGCGCAACAACTCAAACATGAAGAAGCATACTTTACTGGACAAATTAAAAAACTGTCGAAAGCAAATTAACTGAAATTTCTGCGATCGCTTAATAGTCATTGGTTATTTGTCATTGGTCATTAGTGACTTGTACTGAGTTTCGACACTTCGACAAGCTCAGTGCATCGCTGCGCGGTAATCGAGCGAAGTCGAGATTCAACTACCGCATAGTCGTTGGCGTGGTAACAGAGCGTAGTCGTACCCCTCCGGGGAAGCAAGCTACGCGC
>NZ_JADEXF010000041.1 GCF_015207245.1 Nostoc cf. edaphicum LEGE 07299 | reverse complement strand
TGCCCGGACTGAATTAGGAGTGTTACCTGCTACGTAAAGCTTGAGAACGTAGGTTTTTCTGGCTTTATTCATATACTTAATAACTAGTCATAATCAGAGAAATACAATATTTTCCCATGCATCGTTACTCACAGTTGTAGCTTGTTCCAAGTTGAATACAGAGCAATAAATTTAATTTATTTTATCTAGAAATCGAACTCCTATAGACTTCGCACAGGTGAGCCAAGACATCTATTAACGTTAGGCGGTAATCAAGTAAAGTTTCATTGCTCCTACCTTCTAATTTTAGCTGGTTAGAAAATTCTTCAATTATCTCCATGTGAATTTCGATTATCTGCGGCACAGGAATATTAGCATAAAATATAGTATTGATAAATTTTTCAATTTTATCTTTGAGGGTTTTGTCTGTAGTAAAATAATCTATAAGAATCAGGCTATAATCTATTTTAAGCTGTCTTAATAATCCTTCTCTTTCTGCCGGAGTCATCTCCTGAAAATACTGCTGGCTTTTTTGCATCTGACTGGCAAATACATAAACGTATTTGCTAGTGTATGCCTTACTTGGATTTAGTAGCAGCCAATTTGGGAAATAGTTGATTGTTCCAGAGCTTGTTACAGCAACAGGCAAGTAGCAAAATTGGGCAATAATTGCGTCCATCAATAGCCCCACCCACGTACTCAAACCTTTTAGGTTGGCTAAGTCTGGATTATTTAAACATTTGTAAACATTAGATTGCAGAATCAATATCGGTAATAACATCTATTCTTGAATATATCTCCTCGATCGCCCTGACCAAGAAACGCGGGCTGATAAGTTTGGCTAACGCTTGTAGGGGAATACTGCGTGTGCAGTAAACTGCTGATTTAACCGCAAAATAACGCTCTATGCGAGCAGATAGTGCTAGGCACTCAATATTCTAGTGGAGCAACTAACTGGTAGAACTTAGTAGGTCTTTGATGATGAGGTATCCGTCGGCATAGCAAGACACAGTAATTAACTCATGATTTACATATCTTATGTATGTATATAAATAGATAGATAGATTTTTCTATTTTGCTCCTTGATAAGATACTTAAACGAACTTAAAGGATTGTCGCATTCCAAATCATTATAATTCCTCAAGGTTCTAAAGCGAATCTTTGGGGCCATAATTGTTTTAGCCGTCGCTATCGATGAGGAGTTTAAATACCAGTAAGACACTGGGGAGGCTGGCTAGTTGCTAGAAATTAGAAACGTCGCCTCTTGGAAAAATGCACTCGTTCGCAATTCCCGTGTCCGTTAGGGGAAATCCCATTGTTTTAAAGGCGTTGAAATAACCAGAGTTGCTTATATGAGTCTTCTTAAAGGATATGACTTCAGGCGAAAAGACCATCAACTGGCAGATGGAAATGCCGGAGGGTTCCACAGGAAGAATGACCCCCAAATCCCTATGTTAATGCTAGATTACCCGCTTTATGACTTTCAGGCAACCGTACCTAGCTGCCCCCAAACAAGTTCTCTGGCAGTGGTGTTGGAGATTTTTGAGCAAGAGCAGTGCGATCGCTTGGTAGTAGTGAATCAACAGCAATGCCCCATCGGATTGCTGTATTCTGCCCGTTTAATCCCAAAATTATTAGCACAAAGTGACGATAAAAATCTAAATTTACACCAATCGCTCTCTACCTGGGGTCAAGGTCTAATTGAGCCAATACAGACAATATCAGCTTCTGAGCGTGTAGAGCGATTAAGCTTGCGCTGGTGCGATTCACAAGTCGAAAAACCTCAAAACTTAGATTGGGCGCTAATTGACTCTGAGGGTCGATATTTGGGACTGCTGGATAGTTCGCGCCTATTGCGATCGCTGGCTCAGGAACGTATGGCTGGCTTACAAAAGTCTAGCGAACATCGCCATGAATATGATGGTGGGCCAAATGAACCCAAGTCATTAGGACATCAGCCACTGGTACACTTGCTAGAAAGACTGCCTTGGCCTTTGATGTTGCAAACGGGTACTGGCGAGGTGGTAGCGCGAAATCCCGCCTGGTGGCAGCAATTAGGAACCTTAAAAGATCCAGAAGGGGTTAGGCAACAAGTGGAGGCAATACTTGTCCCTAAACGCTCCGAAATAGCAGAATATGTCACCCAACCAGCAATCAAGGTTCATCCCAATGGTAGGGAGAATGAGCATAGTGGTGAAGAAGAACTAATTCAGCAAGAAGCATCAGGTGATGCTGCATACAGCCGATGCTATTTAGATAGTCAAGTGGGTACTTGTACCTGCGTTGTCGAAGTGCAAAATGGTCAAGAGCGAATCTGGCAGTTTGCCAAAATTCCCTTAGATAATCCTGAATTTAAAGTTATGAGTGCCCAAGAGGAGATTGCACTCAGCACTGATTTGTGGTTAGTTTTAGCTACTGATGTCACTGAACAGCAGCAACTTTGTAAAGAACTAGCAGCGAAGAATGCCGATTTAATTCAACTAAATCGGTTAAAAGACGAGTTTTTAGCTTGTATTAGTCATGAACTCAAAACTCCCCTAACTGCCGTTTTAGGATTATCGCGCTTGCTCGTAGATCAGCAGTTGGGAGAACTTAACGAGCGTCAAGCCCGTTATGCGGGACTGATTCATCAAAGCGGTCGCCACCTGATGAGTGTGGTGAATGACATTTTGGATTTGACCCGCATGGAGACGGGACAAATGGATTTGACCCTGACTCCGGTGAAAATTCAGGCTGTGTGCGATCGCGCCCTAGCGGAAGCCAAAGCTATCCACACTCAAACTACCAAAGCGACATCTGCCTCACCACCTGCAAATGCCCGTTCATCTGCTCCCCAATTCTGTCTTTCCATTGAACTAGGTTTAGATCAGATGGTGGCAGACGAATTGCGCTTACGCCAGATGCTAGTACACCTACTTTCCAACGCCTTTAAATTCACCGAAATATCTGGTGAAATTGGGCTGCGGGTGAGTCGTTGGGAAGGATGGATTGCCTTTACAATTTGGGATACAGGCATTGGCATTCCCGAACACCAGCAACACTTAATCTTTCAAAAATTCCAACAACTAGAAAATCCCCTCACCCGCCAATTTGAAGGCACTGGTTTGGGGCTAGTATTAACTCGCGCCTTGGCTCGCCTCCACGGAGGAGATGTCAGCTTCTTATCGCGTGAAGGTAAAGGTAGCCAGTTTACCCTACTTCTGCCGCCCAGTCCTCCGAAAACAGGCTTTTCGGAACCAGATATGGGAATCAGAGAAGAAGAGGAGACACGATACCAACCGACACGGGAAAATCTCTCCGCCGCTCGTCAGTATCCTAGTACGTCTACACAGCATCATCCTGCTAGTTCGCAACGATTGGTCTTGGTAGTCGAGGCAGTAGCTCGATATATTGAAGACTTGACCGAACAACTCAAAGGTTTAGGATATCGGGTAGTGATTGCGCGAGCGGGGACAGAAGCAGTCGAAAAAGCGCGGCGCTTGCAACCAATAGCGATATTTTTAAATCCGTTGCTACCCCTGCTCTCAGGTTGGGATGTGCTGACTTTACTAAAATCTGACACTGCAACCCGTCATATATCTGTAATTGTCACAGCCACAGGAGCCGAAAAGGAGCAAGCATTTGCTAATCGAGCCGATGGTTTCTTAAGTTTGCCAGTAGAGCATCAGGTCTTAGCACCAGTTCTAGAAAAATTATGTACTGCACAAGCAATTGGGCAGATAGGGTTAAATAATAGCGCAATTATCCCAACTAAAACCCCACTGCGAATTCTCAGGTTGGTGAATCCCCAGTTAGAATCGGTCAATCCCCACCCTTCACTTCGAGAACATCGGGTGATTGAAGTAGATGACCTAGATCAGGCAGAACTTTTGGCGCGGGTATGGCAGTTTGATGTCATTTTGCTAGATGTCGAAAGTACCACCGCCCAAATTTATTTGCAACAACTAATTGGACATCCACGTTTAGCAGCTATACCACTGGTGACTTGCGATGTTGCAACTACCTTAATCGCCTCTAAAATACCAGGGTTATCTGTATTTCCTTATTTAACACCATTTGCAAAAGATAACAGCACTCGCACCGAGAAAACAGATGCTTTACTATCAGTACTAGAAATTGCTTCTGGTATTTGCTGTCCTCCCAACATCTTAGTAGTGGATTTAACAATGCTGCGGGATTTCCCCCAGGTAAGACGTAAGCCAGCTAAGGGTTATCGGACAGAAAAAAATTGCTCAATTAGTAGTGAAACTGCTGAACGGGGGTCTGAGTGGTTCCAAGCTTTAATTCAATACCTGCAAACAGCAGGCTTCAAAGCGGCGATGAGTCCTTGTTGGGCAGAAGTGTTGCAACAAATTCGTCACGAAAGCGTTGACTTATTGCTAATTTGTTTAGGAGAAACCTCTATCCACAAAGATGTACTCAAAGCACTGAAAACATTAGGAGATTCGCCTTTAAAGTTGCCACCAATTTTGGTACTAAATCAGCGATTAAATCGCTCAGAAACCAGTTTCCAGGATGAAGTAGCTTATAAGGGAATTAACAAGCAGAAAAAGAATGGTTTGGAATCGATAGAAACTGTTGTTGGTGCGATCGCTACCCAAATATTACCGCGATCAATATCAATGGAAGACCTATTAAGCCAGATCAATCAAGCTTTAGCTGTCAATGGTTACAATAGCAAATGTTAATGGAGTCATTAGTCATTGGTCATTAGTTATTCTCAAAGGACTAATGACTAATGACTAATGACAATTTAATTTATGATATGTCTATTTTTTCATTTTTCATTTTCTTAAAAGGAACTCGAACCAAGTTATAAGCACCCTTGGTCGATAAATTCTTGTAATCATCTGGCTGTAAGTCCATTTTCAAAAACTTTTTCTGTTCGGCCAACAGCAGCACTGAAGAAGGTTTTAGTCCTTTAGCAGCCTTGTTTTTAATATGCTCTACAGCCTCTTGGGGAAATTTTAAATAATTTACGTGGATCTGGCTGTAAAATACCACACTAGGCTTTTTGAAGCCAAGCATGATCAATTCTTCGTTTGGTTGTTTTGCTTCTAAAATGGCCGCAGACAATTCCCTTAAGGGTAATTGACGTTCTCGATCAATAAAGAACGAAGCAGGCGTTAAGACAAAAATTACAAACGCCACAAACCCGATTAAATTAATACTCATAATGTAGTTCCAGCGGCGGCTTAATAATAAACCCGCAACCGAAACAGCAGAAACTAGCCAAATTATACCCGCGATTACTGGTAAACCAGATTTTTCAATTAGTTCGTGGAAGTTACTGATCGCTGGATCGGTACCTAATATATGGGTTATCTTAAGCAGTGCTGTTGCCAGAATTGATAAAAATACTACATTCACCCAACCACTTATTCGCAGCAAAGACGCGGAAATGGGGGGAGTGGGAGAGGAAACAGGAATTGTTTGCCGTGTCTTTGTATCCGAAAAAAGGTCGCTCCACAACAAGGCTACTAGGATTGCTGCTGCTGGCATTAAAGGCAATACGTAGCTAGGGAGTTTAGTAACAGCAATGCTAAAAAAGCCAAAGATGCTAGCAAACCAGAACCAGGCAAATAAACCAAATTGCTGAAAACGTTCAAGCGATCGCCAATGCGATCGCTGCCAAAATTTTAGTCTGATTATAGAAGCTGGTAAATACACTGAGTATGGTGCAAAACCCAACAGCACGACTAAAAAGTAAAAATACCAAGGTGCTGAGTGACCATTAACTACTTCTGTAAAACGTTCCAGGTTGTGATAACCAAAGAAGGAGTTAATGTAATTCCAGCCATTGCGCCAAATTACTAAAGCATACCAGGGCACTGACAAAGCGAGAATTACCAGTATACCTACAAGAAGGCGCATTTCCCGCAACACCTCTCGCACTTTACCCACGTAAAGCAAAAAGGCGACAACAATTAGCCCCGGCAAAACAATTCCCACTGGCCCTTTGGTCAAAATTGCGCCAGCAATCAGCACATAAAAAGCTAAGTACCATTTATTAGGGAATAGGGCATTGGGTATCCCTTCGGCTTCGCTCAGGGCAAGTGGGGATTGGGCAGAAGGGCTGTGGGAAGGGTGTAGAGGAGAGGAATTTTCCCCCTGCCCCCCTGCGTACCCTAGAAAGAAACATAACAAAGCCGATGCTATACATCCGGTGAGCAGCATATCAGAGACACCCGTTCTCGCCCAAATAATAGTTTCGGGATTGAGTGCCATCAGCGCTGCTGCTATAAAAGATGTTAAGTAGCGACGAGTAGGACGTGAAACTTGCTCTAATTCCTCTTGTTTAACCAGATACCACTGAATGGTGTAAAAACCTAAACAAACTAAGCCGAATGCTGCGATCGCGGAAGGAAGGCGTACTGCCCATTCATTCACGCCAATCAAATGATATGCGATCGCCTGACACCAGTAAATTAAAGCAGGTTTATCGAAACGAGTGTCACCATTGAAAAATGGGGTAATCCAATCACCTGTGACGAACATTTGGCGGGAAGCTTCGGCAAAAAGCGGCTCTGTCTCATCAATTAAGCCAATGTTACCCAAATTCCACCCAAAAGCCACCCAGCCAAGTACCATCAACCACAAAATCGACACAGTTATACTCAGGGCTGGATTTTTTGCTATTTTGTTGAACCACCGATCAACAGTGTGCTTAACACTCACTTTCATTCTCATTTAGTCAATAGTCAACAATCACTAATCAATAGTCGTTGGTTATCTATCTTTTGTTCTTCGGAGTTTTTAATTCAACGATTTTCCTCTATCCATTACTTAACACTTTACCAACTGTAGGGTAAGGATGTAAAAATAAAGGTTTGAGCAAACGGTAAACAATGCCCACTCTACAACAATTGCTTCCGTACTCAATATTTACCACTTAGCAATATTTATTAGACATCCTGCAAAAGTAACTTTTGCAGGATGTTGGGGTGAATGTTTGTATGTTAAAGGGGAAAGGGAAAATTCCATACCTTTACCCTTTACCCTTTCACTTTTTCCCCACTTCTGCAAGAAGTCTATTGACTCAGCACAAGTTGCCATTCTCTGTTTTGGGAATTCCACTTAGGTAATTGAGTTTCGCCAATAATATAAGGGCCCCAGTAACGACGGGAACCATCTTGTGCAAAAGCAACTAAAACATCTCCCTTCTCCAGCTTTAAATTATTCTGAGGTAGGAATAGAAGCAGTCCCTTCTCACTACCTTCTTGGGGAGCAAAATCCCAATGTGCCGGTACATCATAGAGAGTCTGTTTTTTACTAGATCCTTTTGCTACTGACTGTCGTGCCAGTAGAACCAGCCGCACTGGCTGATTTGTTTGATTGCTCATTCGCAAAGTCCCTTGATCCTTAGCAATGCTTGCTGATTTATCACGATTTGCCAAGACAGGATAAGTATTCTGTTTACTGCTATGTTCTACTTGATTGGTTGGGGTAGGCGCTGGAGTGGATAGACTAGCGGAAATAGTTTTTTCAGGTAAAACCGAAGTTGTCTGCCACTCTTGAGTTTCTGTTGGCAGTTCTGAAGATGTATCTGGGTTTGTGGACTCAAAAGATACGCTTACTCCAAAGCATCCCACTAGAGCAGCAAGCAGTCCTAAGCAAAAAACTGTAATACCGAGGTTACGATATACTGAGGATTTCATATTGATAGTTATTAGAAATAAATATTTTGTTTAGGCTTGACCAAATAGTAGCCTATTATCCCAAAAGGGAATCATAGAAAGTAATCTAATATAGACTTTCCTAAAACTAATGATACTAATGTATTATAATTATCATTCTGATTAGACAATATTCGGAGGAAATAATTTCCTGGATGTCTGATAAACTTGGGGTAAAGATACCCATTGCTTTGTGTCTTGACCGTAGGCTTACATAAAAACAAGAAAATTAGATACCGAGCCAGCCAATTCATTTGTAGAAAGAAAAATAAAACTTAAGATGCATATTTCATCTTGCATTACAATAAGCACCCTTTTAAGGGAATAAACTTCCCTAAAGATGATATGATGTGCAAATTTGAATAAACGCTGGAAGCCCAGCAGATATTTATAATATTAACAAAAAAGCTGAAGCTAAAACCAATATCCTCTTTTGAATATAGGATCTTTCAAGATATCTTGACTTTTCGCCAGAAGTCTATGTGATGCAAAACACTCGTCTCAATAACTTATTCGATGCCATTGCTACACGCTTGGGGCAATGGTTTTTAAATCCTTGGCGGCGGCTATCGTTGCTGATCATTAGTTTTTTGTTAGGTTTTTTTCTGGCAAACGTAGCTTCCACTACAGCCGGTCAACGAGCAGAATTAGACATTCTGGTAGCTGCTTTTTTAGTAATGTTGACGGAAATTACCAGTAGGATATTTTATCATCGAAGCTTTTTGGAAAGGCGATCGCTCTTAGTAGATTCATTAAATCTCCTCAAAGTTGGTTTCATCTACGGACTGTTTCTCGAAGCCTTTAAGCTGGGATCGTAGGGTGGGAGATGAAGGAGATAAAGAAGCAGGAAGCAAGAGAAGCGGAGTTAGCAGATGCATTGAGGGCAAAAGCTTTTGGAATCACGCCGGAAAATGTCGATGAGATGATAGAAAAGCGATCGCATTTACTAAAATCTGTCTTCCCAGCTTTTAGCGAATTCTGCCAAGCTACTCTCCAAGTACTACCCCAGGAAATGTTACAGGTATTGTGGGACTTGTGCCTACCTTTGGGGATCAAACTAGCATCGCAGCGCCAACAGTTGGGACGCCCCTTGATTCAAGGAATATTGGGAGGGCAAGGCACTGGTAAAACCACAATGTCCAAAATTCTCATTTTGATTCTCGATCATTTGGGATACAGGACTGTGAGTTTATCTTTGGATGACTTATATAAAACTTACAGCGATCGCTTGCTTTTAACACAGCAAGATCCCCGCTTAATTTGGCGTGGCCCACCAGGAACCCACGATATAGACTTAGGTTTAAATGTACTAGATCAAATTCGCCAGTCGCAAAATCCAGTGATGCTTCCCCGCTTTGATAAATCAGCTTTTGGAGGTGCTGGCGATCGCACTACTTCCGAAATGGTAACAGATGTAGATATTGTACTATTTGAAGGTTGGTTTGTGGGTGTACGACCAATTAACGCAGATGTATTTGATACTGCACCGCCGCCAATTGTTACAGATGAAGATAAGGCATTTGCCCGCGAGATGAATCTTCGCCTCCACGATTATTTACCACTGTGGGAGCGATTGGACAGCTTAATTGTACTTTATCCCACCGATTACCGCTATTCTTTGGAGTGGCGCAAACAAGCTGAACAGCAAATGATCGCTGCGGGTAAGTCGGGTATGAGTAATGCAGAGATAGAGCAATTTGTCAATTATTTTTGGCGATCGCTGCACCCGGAATTATTCATCAAGCCGTTGGTAAAAGATGCGACAGTGGTTGATATGGTGATTGAGATTAATGGCGATCGTAGCTTTGGTAAAGTGTATTGCGATCGGACTAATTCGTAACTCATATCTCCCGCCTTCGGGTCGCCAAGCTGCAAAATCTTCAAAGCTTACTAGTTTGGGTATGGCTTGAGTTATAAATTTTTACCTTGGCTTGTATGTTGTCTTAATCATCAATGCTTTTAAAGCTGACAAATTGCTTTTAAAACTTGTAGCAACTGACTTGAACGCTCTCTTTCCATTAAATTTAATTCTGGCAACAGATAATAAATAGGGGGATTTCCTTGTTCAATATATATAAACTGATAACTTCTACCATTAGTCGCTAATCCCCAAATTGATTTTTGATTATCTAAATTTTTATAAGAGTATGTGAGTAACTGAGGCAAACCTGTTGATATATCAATTTGACTATTTTTAGATTCAATTAATAGTACCCAAAAATATGTTTGAGGTTTTGTATGTTTAGCTTTACTAATAGCTAAAATATCAAATCTGCCTTTAATTTTGATATCTTCATCTTCAACTTCAATATAAGTAATATATTCTTCCAAAACAATCTCGATAGGATAGCGATAAAAACCAGCTAATCTTAGTAAAGGTGCAACTGCAAGAAACTTAACCTGACCTTCCGAAACTTTGCCTGCTGTCAGGTAGCGTCGAAAGTCATTTCTAATTTGCAGAAGTTCTTGTTGTTCGACTTCGAGGAGAGGTTCTAAAGATAAATAATTAGAAAATGAGTCACTGTACTGTTCTTGAAAGGCAAACAGACGCTGAACTTCTTCTAAAGATAAATTGCGAGCGTTGATAATTGTCATATATTTGTGCTTGATTCAAATGAACAATATTTGTCATTCAACCAGAT
>NZ_JADEXF010000040.1 GCF_015207245.1 Nostoc cf. edaphicum LEGE 07299 | reverse complement strand
TAAGAGACAGCTGATTGGCAGAGCCAGGAGGAACGCAAATGTTTTCATGAGTGTTGTAAAATTAATGAGTTTGACATTACTCGATTGCTGCTAAAATAGTGTTTCAAAAACGCCAAGGTGCGATCGCCTTTTGGGCGGGCGCTTTGCGCCATCGCGTGCTAATTCTGCAACTTATTTGTGATCGACGAAACTAAGTGCTTCATTGATTAAAGGTGCAATGATAGCGATATTTTTCACCAACTCATCCGAGAAGTAGTTTGTATTACGATCCATTTAAAGGTGAAACGGCGCAGAATCGAATGGCACTAAGAAAAGCCCAAAGGCTTGTTTAGTCTCGTTCCCAGCCTCCAGGCTGGGAACCCATTCTGGGCAAGGGCTGTGTCTTAACTTAGTGCCATTCGATTTAGACCCTAACGTTCAGAATTCACTTGCCATGTAATCACAATGATTTCTGCAAACCCTAAGACAAATATTAGCCGCGAAAATGCTCCTAAAATGGCTTCCATTGTCCAGTTCTGACTCTGAACCTCCCAGATCATCCAAACAATATAGAATCCAATCACCAACCAGGGTAGAATTACCGCTGAATTCCGTCTGCGATAGAAGCGGATCGTCCTCTCGCGCCAAAATGGGAAGGTGCTGAGGAAACAAAAAATGTAGGAGGTTCCTGCACTGATGAACAAGCTTCTTTGAAGACCCGAAGGCAGGTTTGGGTATCCAAGTGCGATCGCCGTTAGACAAACTCCCAGCGCGAGATACAGGAAAGTAAACAAGGTAAATCGTTTCATTCTTTGCAAATAAAGCTCAGTGATAATCTATTCTTAGGTGGCTGACATGACTCAGCCGATGAACAACAATTAGTCCACATGCAGCACAGCCTTACCTGAAAATCTGCGCCCAATCAAATCAGCCGACGTTACGTCTGCTTCACGCCACGAAACTGCTCGATCAACACCACCAGTTCATCCGCGCCGTAATCTCCCACAAATGCTTCTTGCGCTGGCTGACGAATTTGGGCAACGACGCTGGCTCCCATCATCCGAGCAAGCTGCATGGCGAAGGTGCCCAGTGGATCATTTTGCGATCGCTTAAGTTCGCCCCTATTCATCGAAAATGCCTTGACGCGAATCAAGCACTCGTTAGCTTTCGGAGTAGGAACTTCAGTGTCTTGAAAGGTGAGGTTGCCAACGGCATCTGGTGAACTCACGAGTCTACGCATCGCAATATCCTTGTGTGTAGAGGGCTATGGTTTCATGTTCTAGATAGAACTGTTTCAATCAACTCGCTGTATATCCACCATCGATCGCTAAGGGTTGCCCAGTGATGTAGCTGGCAGCGTCGGAGCAGAGAAACACCACCGCTTGAGCAATTTCTGTTGCCTGACCGATCCGACCGATCGGAACCATAGACCCAAGATCATCGAACGTTATGCCTATCTGGTCAGCGCTACGAGCCATTAGATCAGTCGCAATGGGACCGGGATTAACAGCATTAATCCGAATGCCCTGTTTGGCATAGTCAAGTGCGGCGGTGCGTGTCAGCCCCATCACCGCATGTTTGCTGGCAACGTAGGGAGAGATTCCTGGCAGCGCAACAAGACCATTGGTGGACGAATTGTTCACGATCGCGCCTGCGCCCTGGGTGAGCATCTGTTGAATTTCATATTTCATGCACAGAAATACTCCTCGCGCATTGATCGACATGATCTTGTCAAAATCCTCGATCGATTGTTCGTGCAGTGGTTTAACAGCAAGATCAATGCCAGCATTGTTAAAGGCACAATCGAGTCTGCCGTAGGTCGCGATCGCTTTCTGCACCAATTCCCGGACATCCGCCTCACTCGATACATCTGATTTCACGAACAAGCATTCCGCCCCAGTCTCACGAATCAAATCAGCAGTTTCTTCACCTTCTACACCGCGTATGTCTGAGAAGACCACTTTGGCTCCAGCAGCACCGAATGCGATCGCAGTTGCTCTGCCAATTCCCGATGCGCCTCCAGTGACTAACGCCACTTTGTCTTGCAATATCATCCTGTTTCTCCTGTTTCAATCAAAATTGACCTTCAGCAACGAACTGACGAGATCAGCGACGACCCTTCTGATGGCTCTGGAAAACGGGTTCGGATGCCTCGTCGCGTTTGAACACCTTGTAGGTGATCGCCACGAGTAAGCTGGCAACGGTGCCGACAACCAGCCACGCAAAGAGGATGATTACCAGCCCCAGAAGATACCGCCACCAGCGGTGACTACCTCGCCGAGCAGCCTCCACATAAGTTGCGTTTTTCATGAGAATACATCCTGACTTTTGCAGATGATTTACGCCGCGCTGCTGGTTTCATCCTTGACCTCGGTTTTGATGACAAAAGCTCTTAATTCGACAATCTTGCCGCCATGAAAGTGCCAGATGTCGCAGTACGAGTAATCAGCCGCCTTCTCGTCTTCGTCCTTCATGGTGATGTCGCCGAGTGCCGTGACGAAATCACCCTCAGCGATTAAGTTAGCGACCCTAAACTTTGGCGGCTCTATGTATGTCATTGCCATCCATTGGCGAACGGCTTCTTTTCCTTTAAGGGTCTTGTCACCTACAAATGTCCATTCCATGTCGTCGGCGCAGAACGACAAGAATCCTTCATTGTTGCCTTGGGCGATCGCCGCGTTTGCCTCTTCTAAGATGGCTTTATTTTTGTCTGACATTTGAATTTCTCCTCTATTCAAGTTGTCTTTGTTTTAGCCAACTTGAGTTTAGTAAGTTCCAACATTCAACTTTGAGTATGCTCCAGCGCAACTCGATCCCAATGTCCTAAATTGGCTGCTGCTTCATAGGTGCTTTGGAAAAAAGCAAGGAGCATTGCATCTGGATCGTCAGTTTGTCTCACGGATTCATAGGGTAAGATAAACTCTTGCATCTCTGAGCTGTAAAAAGCTTCTGTGGGTTGGATTGGGTAATCATGGAACCCTTCCGGCGTAGGGTAAGCATAAGCGTAAAAAACAGGCTCCACAACTGACCCACCTCCTGGCCAAAAACCACAGCTACTGACTTCGTGTGAATAGGCTTCGCGCGTGACCCAATCTGCCATATTCGGAATTCCCCCTGGGTGTTCTGGCGCACGACGACCAGAGAAACGAGTCACAGCAAGATCAAAGCTGCCCCAAAAAAAATGTACAGGGCTGGATTTACCAATAAACTGGGAACGGAATAAGGTCATGACCCGATCGACTTGCACAAGAATTCGCCAGAACCGTTGTGCATATTCCGGATCATAAGCTGCGTGTTGATAGTCCTGATCGAACGGGATTGGTTCTGACACTTCTTGCGGCATTGTCCAGATTTGAACTTCGATGCCGATGTCGCTCAATGTAGTTAGCACCATTTGGTAAAAATCTGCCACAGAGCGAGGAGCCAGTGCAATTCTTTTAGTAATGCCGTCGCTAGTGTCGATTTGTAGTTGATGGTCGAGAAAATCAAAGCTAATTTGAAAGTTACGAGTTCCGCAAGGGATTGAAGCGGTTGTTAGTCCACGCGGTGTGACATAAAGAGTAGATTGCCACCAGTGATTGAGTTTAGGTGCCAGTGCCAACCGGATTTTACCGATGATTTGCGTCCATAGATGGAGAGTTGCATAGGTATCCTGCCAAGCTGCTAAGGGCAAACTGGGCCAAACGATGTCAATGGGAGTACTTTGATTAGAAACAGCCATGAAAATCACCCACATGAGGAGAACATGTTGAAGAAATGAGAAGGAAATCTAGATGAAATCAGAATCGCTATCAATAGTCTTTTCCCTGTTCATCTGCAAAACACCATAACCACTGCTCCCCCAATTCAGCCGAACTAACCACTGCATGATTGGTTGCTTCATAATGACGACGAGCATGTTGATGCTTAGAGGAATCGCAGCACAGCATTTTGCCACAGGTTTGGCAAATCCAAAGGTGTACCCAGCGGCTATTTATTTTAATGCACTCTTCACAACGAAATACGAGATAAGCTGCTTTAGAAATCAGGTTTTCTACAGTTAGATTGTTGAGATGTTCGCAGGTCATAGTTTTTTGGTATTCCTGGTAGGAGACAACGGTGAACAGTTGGTCAAATTCTGATCGGTTAGCGCCCTTGTTTCGGGGATAAGCGATTGTCTGTTGTTCATCTCAACCATCAGCTAGTCGCGCCCTGCCGCAATCATCTTTTCTGCCAAGCCGACCGGGTTGGAAAACATCACCTCATGACTACCGGACATTTGCACCAACCGAAATAGTCCCAAGCGGCTAGACATTCTGGGATGCCAACCCCAATCGCCTTGAGGAAGGACGTTGTCTTCGGTACAGTAGAGGTAGCTTTTGGGGATGGGCAGCGAGTAAAACTGCTTTAGGTCTAACTTGTCAAGCCACGGTTGATACGCTTGGGGCGATAATTGTGCGTAACTCGATCGAGCCAGTTCGAGGTCAGCGTCGTTGATAAACGCTTCTCGCCAAATCTCAAAAGGTAGCATCACCGTATGATCGCCCGATTGTCTCGCTAGCTGATCGGATAACGCTTGAGAGTGCGGTGGGGTGTTATCGTTGAGGCTTTCACCATCATTGAGGACAAAGGCATTGAAGAAGATGAGTCGTCGAATGCGTTGCTTTTGGCCGGCGAAGCCATCGCTGATTGCTTCAGCAACTTTGGCAATAATTGTCCCACCGAAACTATGTCCGACTAGAACGATATCGTTTAAGTCTTTACTCACAATGTAATCGACGATCGATTGCGTGCATTGAGCATGCGTTTTTGTTCACGCCTTTGCCATGTCCAGCGATCGTGGGCGCAAAAGCATGATGTCCCTTTGCTTCTAGTTGATCAATGACTGCCTGCCAAGCAGAACCATCATGCCAGGAGCCATGAACTAAGACAAAAGTTGACATAGAATCCCTCCTTGTAGATGTGATCAGAAAATCAAGCTCGTCTGTTCTCTCTTGTTCTCTCTTGAAATGGGTCAGTTCGCTGTGTATCCGCCATCGATCACTAAGGATTGTCCAGTGATGTAGCCAGATGCGTTTATGCCTCGTCTATAGCGCGGTTGCAGCACAATCGATGAGCTTGGCAACAGCATCTGCATGGGCAACCATCACAACATGGGACGCGCCATTCACTACAGCAGTACTCATGATGGCTCCTAGAGAGTTTCAATGAACATTGACTG
Organism: Nostoc cf. edaphicum LEGE 07299; assembly: GCF_015207245.1. Taxonomy (GTDB): domain Bacteria; phylum Cyanobacteriota; class Cyanobacteriia; order Cyanobacteriales; family Nostocaceae; genus Nostoc; species Nostoc edaphicum_B. Next base: position 5,136 of record NZ_JADEXF010000040.1, on the reverse strand, counting down.
AAAACGATGGCTGGGTTTCCTAAGATCGTGATCAATCATCCCTAGCAGTGAGATTTGCATGAATCAGACTGGTGCATAAATCGTTTCGTCTTCTTTGCGCCAAGCTGGATCAACTAGACAAACGAAAACAATGGGTTCGTCGCCGTAGTTGTGAAGGAACTGGATTGCATTTGGAGGAATGTAAACCGTATCGCCTGGTTCAATGTGACGAACTTCGCTATCGATCGACATTTCGCCAACACCGCTAATGATGTAATAAACCTCAGAAGTCTTTAGAGAATGGGGAATCGAAGTTTTGCCAACAGGCAAGATCGCATACGCCAAACTGTAACGCAAGTTGATATCTTGTTTGTCAGGATGAAGCAATTCGCGCAGAACAGTTCCATCTCCAGCGATCATTTCTTCACAGTCGTTTAGTTTTTGGATCAGCATAAGTTTAGGCTTGCAATTACACAATCGGATCAAGTTCAAAATCTGTAAATTTTGGAGGAGAAATTTGCCTGTTCCACGCGCCGTTGAATTACGTACTGATGGGGCGAAATCCCCATCGTTCGCTTAAACAAACTTGCAAAGTAAGTCGGGCTGATGTTAACTACACTTGCCAGTTTGGCTAAGGATAAATCACGATTCAGATGAGCATGAATGTAATCGATCGCCTGCTGCAATTAGCTGTAAGTTAAGCTTCTATTCTCAGGCATGATAATTTGTACGACCTAAGAATAGTGGCGCAACAGATGAATCAATAACGCTTGAGACAGAGACAGTATTTTATCTTTTTCAAAATGCTGTCTCCTATTTTACTTGTTGCTTCCGTAGAGGAAACCTCAAGTATTAGTGTCCACCTGAGGTCACTGGAGGGGTTGTTGCAAGAAGCTGAAGTTCCCAGGCAAGGGCCACCGCACTAGCACCGCCATGCTCAAGAGTAATATCTGATACACCCGCAGATGTTTCTGCGCGTGCCCAGTCACGCTGCCATTCAGCAAGTACAGCCATCCAGTTGATTGGAACTGCGCCAGCCTGAACCATACGGCGAACAGCCATGTCATGAGCTTCCGCAGTAACACCGCCCGAAGCATCGGTAACGATAAATACTTCATAACCCTCACCCAGTGCCTGAATTGCTGGCATTGCAAGACATATCTCGGTGTAAAGCGCAGCGAGTATAAGTTGCTTGCGACCACTTTTCTTCACTACATCTGTAACGTTTGGATCTTCCCAGGTATTAATGAAAGTCCGGTTGATCGGTTTTTGATCAGGAAAAACATCCTGTAGTCCCTTAATGATGTAACCCCCTCTTTCTTCAATGACTGTGGTCAGAATTGTGGGTACGTTAAACACCTTTGCCGATTTGGCAAGACCAATAACATTGTTAATGATTATCGTAGGTTCATGGCTGTTCAAGTTGGTGAACTGATAGGGCTGGTGGTCAATTAGTACCAGGATGCTATCTTCTGGACGAAGCAGTCCTTCTAAGCCGATTTTTGGATTTTTAGACATCGCTATAAGTCTCCATTCAATGTTTACTTTTCAGACACGCCCTAGCGTGTGAGTCTGACTCAACGGGGTGAATCACACAGTTTTTTTACATTCTTCGCGCCACAGACTGGACATAACCAATCTTCCGGCAGATCCTCAAAAGCTGTTCCCGAAGCAATTCCAGACTGTGGTTAAGCGGGTTAAATACTGTCAGAGGTCAGCAACATCATGACATCTGCATGAGCTAACACGACATCGGGGTGGCGTTGAAGCGCCGTGTTATACTTCATGGCAAACTCATCGCCCGATTCGTCGGGGCTGAGCAGTGTCCGAATGTCACTGTCAATCGCTTCAATTGCCTCTGATGTAACAGGTTCATCGGCATGACGCAACTCATCGATTTGGATAATCAATTCTGAGAGTCGATGCAACCAGGCAAACTGCTTATGACTAATCACCAGTTGTAGCAATTCACCTCTAGAAACTTGCCCTCGAACTTGCTCATAGGTAAGACGCTCAGTCTCTAGTAAAAGCTTGTGCAGATGCAGTAGTTTGATTCGTATCTCACTCAAGCGTTGATGTTGACTAGTCCAATCTTGAAATTTGTTAAGCATAAATCTGTCCCATCCTTCCTTCTTGGTAGTCGTTGATCGCCTGGGTGATTTCAGCTTCAGTGTTCATGACAAATGGACCGTAGCGTACGACTGGTTCGTTAAGGGGTACACCTGCAATCAGCAGAAGATCTAAAGGACGCTGAGCATCAGCAGGGTTGGAGATCACTACATCTTCTCCATCTTGAGAAAAGAGCACCATCTGCCCATCATCACCAGGTGCTGGCTCTGTCCCAAACAACCCAGACCCCTCCAGTACATAGACAAAGGCGTTGTACTCTTCTGGTACAGGCTGGATCATCGTTGCCCCTGGTTGCAGTGTGAAGTGGAGGTAAATTATCGGCGTGCGCGTCTGAATTACGGCTTTTGCCCCTAACGCTTCTCCCGCAATCACCCGCACCGTCACAGACCCATCTTCGGTTTGAGCTACCGGAATGTGAGCCGCTGGAATTTCCTGATAGCGGGGCGGCATCATTTTGTCTCGTTGTGGCAGATTGACCCATAGTTGAATGCCGTGGAGCCGTCCACCAGTTTGGGTAAACATTGACTCCGGCATCTCGGAATGCACGACCCCGGCACCTGCTGTCATCCACTGGACGTCACCCGGATTTAGTAGCCCGGCGTGCCCCGCAGAATCTTTGTGCTCTAACCGTCCATCCAAGACATAGCTGACGATTTCAAAGCCCCGGTGCGGATGATCGGGTGCACCTTTTGCCTGATCCGGCTTTAGATTAATCGGACCCAACTCGTCGAGGAGGAGAAACGGGTCAAATTCAGAGAAGCTACTTTTGGGAAAGGGCCGACGTACAAGAAATCCGGCCCCTTCGAGTGTTTCAACGCTGTTGATTACTCCGGCAACGGTTCGAGACGTTTGAGTGGGGACAGTCATAGAATTGCCTCTTCAGAACTAGACAAATATGTGTATCATTTGAGCCTGACTCAACGGGGTGAATCACAGAGTTTTTTCGCAAGCCAGAAATGCAGTAGATCGCTGATTATTCCTGCTGAAGAAAGTCCAGTAACAGGGGATTGACCTGATCAGCGTGAGTCCAGTTGATGGCGTGCGGCCCGCCAGGGATGACAACAAGTTGACTGTTTTTAATCAGCTTTGGAAGTCTTGCTGCGGTGGACTCAAGCGGCAGAATGCGATCGCTATCTCCATGAATAATCAGAGTTGGCACATCAATGCGGGGCAGATCATCGCGGAAATCGGTGAGCCAGGAGGGTACACAGTCCAAAGTCCCTTTAGCAGAAGCCCCTGCTGCTACATTCCAACTGGCTTGAATCGCTTCATTGCTGATACGGTCGCCAAGCAATACATCAACATTGAAGAACTCTTTGAAAAAGGCAGAGAAATAAGCTGGACGATCATCAACAATCGCTTTCATAATACCATCGAAAACGCTTTGATCAACACCCTCTGGATTGTCGTCTGTCTTTAACAGAAACGGTGGAACGGGAGCCATCAGCACGGCTTTCTGCACCCGTTCTGAGCCGTATTTGCCAAGGTAACGTGTGACTTCACCTGTTCCCATTGAGAAACCGACCAGCACGGTATTTTGCAAGTCAAGCTTGGTCATGAGTGTATTCAAATCGGCGGCGAAGGTATCGTAGTCATAGCCAGATGAGGGCTGACTGGAGTTGCCAAATCCTCGGCGATCGTAGGTAATTACTCGATATCCTGCATTCAGTAAAACTAAAACCTGCTTCTCCCAGGAATGTCCGTTCAATGGAAATCCATGAATCAGAACAATCGGTTGTCCTGTCCCAAGATCTTCGTAGTAGAGATCGATGGTTGCAGAGTTTTCTTGACCAACGGTAATGTAAGGCATGAGAGGTTTCTCCGTTGTAAATTGATGATGTGTTTTTGTCTGTTGCATCACAATTGTTATGCAGAGATCGAGCACCGTCTTAACAATTTTGCGTTAAGCAGACTTCAAAGATGGGGCAAGCATCCATTGCGTATCATCGGTTCAGAACGACAAGAATCCTTCATTGTTGCCTGAGCGCGATCGCTGCATTTGCCACCTCTAAGATGGCTTTAATTCTGCTTCGGTAGCTAGCGCGGCACGGACACCAGCATCGAGATTCATGCGGTCTACAAATCGTGACAGGTTCTCAAAGCCTTGTAGTCCGACCTGAGTGTTGATCGCCCAACGCAGAATGACGAACAGGTAGGGAGCGGCAATCGATCGTTCGCCAGTGAGCCAGTTTCGTCCGTTGAGATAACCGAGGATAGCGACGTTTTCAGTGAGTGAAAAGTGATCGTACTTGCCTCTACTTCGTTATCGACAACGAACTCCCCTTGCTATAATGCGTTCCCACACCAGCTCAAAAACCGCTTCAACACCATCACTCAAGACTGGCGGCGTCACGAGCGTTAGTCGGCTCTCATTAAGAGTAAAGGTGCGAACTAACGTTGTACCAACGCGATTAGGAATTGATGCAATTTTGATCTGGTGAGTTACTGTGTTGCCACTCAACGTATAAGTTCCAGCGTAAGCATTGAATGTTGTAAATGCTTGAGCAAGCTCTTCCACGGGTAAAGATTGCATCTGGGGAGTCAGCGGTGATCTGACCTCCTGACTCAGCGGTGAGCGATCGCTCCTAGAAAACATCACCATCATGTGACCATCTGATGTGTAAGTGATGTAGCCAACCGGATGAGTTCCATACACGTCTGGAGTCACCGTTCCATCAGCGTAAATGGCAGTTGCAGAAATTAACTTCCAAATGCCAATTAGCAGATTGTTCTGGATTGATGGTGTAGACATAATGTGCAACCATTGCTTGATGATTCTCGGCTAGAGAGTAGCGGGTTTCAACACAAAATCAAACTCAGTCGTGTAAAACGGTTTACTTTGATTGTGTGCCTTGAGTTCGTCTAGTGCTTCGTGCTTTTGCAATTGAACGATCGCCGATCGCACTGCAAAGGTTGTATCTGAATCCAGGTGAGGATCGCCAGCAATAAAAATTTGTGTTGTCAGCCCAGTGTATTCCGGGGCACTGACTTTGAAATGGATGTGAGCCGCCCGCCAAGGATGCCGTC
>NZ_JADEXF010000039.1 GCF_015207245.1 Nostoc cf. edaphicum LEGE 07299 | reverse complement strand
CATCAAAGGGAACTGAAGAACAAAAAGCAAGCGCTCAAAGGCTTTGGGATGGAAATTTTGAAAATGAGGAACAGTTAAGACAATATTTTCAAGTGTTGGGATCAATGTATTCGCTAAAATATAACTCCACCACCTCAGCCATTACTTGGCAGCGGAATATTCTTTCAGTTGATGCGATTAATGTTGCTTTTGGCGGTTTCCTCCGCAACTACAATATTCTTGACCAGCTACACAAAATTACTGCACCTACTTTAGTTATTGCAGGTCGGCATGACTGGATTTGCGCTCCAGAATTTTCTGAAGAAATTGCTCAGGTAATTCCTAATGCAGATTTGAGAATTTTTGAGAATAGCAGTCATTTGATCCGCGCAGATGAGCCAGAAGCACTTTTGGATGCGATCGCGGGTTTCTTAGTTTACAAACATTAGATAGATTCGTAATGGCAAATCGGGTATATCAACTCTTGAAATGAAAAACACAATATCTGATGATCGTACAGACTATCCCTGCGGTTGATCAAAAGCCCAAAGTTAGTATAGTACATATGTATGATGCGTAAATCCTAATTATTTTCTTAAATACTAGATTTATGGATGCTTCTCAAATTGAAACAGGTGCGCCTCTTTCTATAGAAGTTGCTCAGATTGCTTCACCATCAACAACACTCTCTCCTACCTCAACATTCAGCCCTCGTATTTCTAAAGATGGTATTCGCAGGAGTTTGAGCGCCTCTACTGTCGATGGTGTTTTCGCAGCAGTTTTCTCTATTGGTACTGGCGGAATTTTGCTAGGTAATTTCTTGGTGGGGTTGGATGCCAGTCCAGTGGTATTTGGCATGGTGAGTTCTATCCCCATGTTGGTGAATCTCTTTCAGCCGATGGGTGCTTATTTGTCTGAACGCAGCACTAGCCGCTTTCAGTATTCCCTTCGCACTCATGGGATTGGTCGGCTACTATGGCTGATTTTAGTAATTGGCATTGTTAGCTTTAGTTGGGGAGGGCTTAATTCCAATCAACTAGTGATATTGTCGCTTTTGATTCTCGTATGCAGCCATTTTTTAGGAGGACTAGGAGCCGCATCTTGGTTGAGTTGGATAGCAATGTTAGTCCCACGGCAATTACGAGGTAGATATTTCGGGCTACGCAATAGCCTTGCCAACTTAACCGAGTTGGTCGGTTTACCAATAGCCGGTCTAGCCGTATCACATTGGTACGGGGGAGCTATTCAAGGTTATGGGGTGGTTTTGCTCTTAGGCATTATCTTTGGAATTGTGAGCTTGGGGTGTCAGTATTTTCAGGTTGATATAAACCCTCAACTACAAAATACTTATTATGCTAACTCATCTCAAACTAGTGAGATTCAGTCGGACTCGGTACAAAATGAACCTGGTGAGATATCTGAACCAATCTCTCTGCCGCAAATGCCAACTCCTCAAAATAAGATAGATAATAGCATTTGGAAAAACTCTAATTTTTTGGTGTTTCTACTTTATTTCGGCTCATGGACATTTGCTGTTAATCTGAGTGCCCCGTTTTTTAATCTCTACCTGCTAGACACACTGAACTTGGATGTGAGTTGGGTAACTTTCTACAATAGCCTGCGAGCAGGGGCACACATGCTAATGCTCATCGTGTGGGGTAGATTAGCAGATAAACTAGGCAATCGTCCGATTCTAATTTCTACTGGAATTCTAATTGCAGTCATACCTTGGCTGTGGCTGAAGATGGGTTCTAGTCCTCTCGATCTCTGGCTATGGTTGCCGCTGTTACACATTTTTATTGGAGCTAATTGGGGAGGAGTTGACTTGTGTAACAACAATCTTCAGATAGAAATTGCACCAGTAAAAAATCAGTCTATCTATTTTGCAACAGCAGCAGCTGTTGCTGGAGCAAGTGGTGCTTTAGGAGCAACTATCGGTGGCTTCATCGCTCAATTTGCTGGATCTTTTGGCATAGCAGAAGTATTTATTGTATCTGGTGTATTACGATTAGCTTCACTTGTGCCACTCATTGTTAAAAAAGATTTGGGTAGTTAGGATTAAATTTCTTGGTTACGGATATGAACAAAAAAAGTTGTACTCAACTTGGAGATTTATCCATCTATAGGAAGAACTGCTAACTTACATCTTTACTCTACATTAAAAAAGATTTCCAAAATAGTGACAAAATTAATATTCGCTCAAGCAGATTAGAGAAATCTGTTATTTTATAAAGCTGACTTTATTCATTTTTTCGTAATGCTTAAGGTAGACAGATCAAAAATTACCAGCCAACAAGTTGAAGCTTTCCAGCGAGACGGTGTTATCTGCGTCAAAAATGTTTTGGATGACATTTGGGTAGAACGGATGCGAACAGCAGTTGACAAGAATGCATTAATCCCTGGCCCATTGGAAGTTAAAGGCATCCCCAAATCAAACGGTCATGTGGAACATAGCAGTAGCTTATGGCTTACTGATGCTGATTTCCGTGCTTTAGCTTTTGAATCTCCGCTAGCCACGCTCGCCGCTCAAGTCTTGAAATCAGAAAAACTCAACTTTTTGACTGACGGTTTCTTTGTTAAAAAGCCGAAAACAAACAGCCGTGTTGGGTGGCATAACGACCTACCTTACTGGCCGATACAAGGCTGGCAGTGTTGTAAGATTTGGCTGGCTTTAGATAGTGTCAACCAAGAAAATGGTCGATTAGAGTATATCAAAGCCTCTCATCGATGGGGCAAAGAGTTACGTGAAGGATCAAACCCCTCTTGGTTTGTAGAGCCAGAACCGCAAGAAATTTTATCTTGGGATATGGAGCCTGGAGATTGCTTGGTTCATCATTTTCTGACAATTCATCATTCAGTAACCAACATATCTTCTACACAACGACGTGCGGTAGTCACGAATTGGACTGGCGATGATATTACTTACTATCATCGCCCGAAAGCATGGCCTTTCAGACCTGTTGAAGAAATTGATCTACCAGAATTGAATTCATTCAAAGCCAAAAAACCTGGTGAGCCGATAGACTGCGATATATTTCCGAGAGTTGAACTGCATCACTAATTGCTACAAATGAATAATTTGATCGAATTGGAAGATGATTTGTACTAATATTTAACCATCTGCGGATCGTGTTTTGGTAGCCTTAAACTTTCTGTTAGTGAATAAATAATTAAATTAACAATGATTAAGCCTCTATTGGTTAACACTTATGATCCCAAGGGAGGAGCGGGAGCTGCTCGTGCTGCTTATCGGCTACATCAGGAACTACTGAGGTTAGAAATTGATTCTCAGATGCTAATTCAAGATAAAAGAATAGCTGACTCTACTCTAATTAGTTCTCCCAATAAGTTAGGCAAAACAATCTGGAAAGCTCATCCGATTTTAAATGATTTACCAGTAAAACTTTATAAAAATAGGCAACGTAACCCTACATTTTTCCGGCTGCAATGGCTCCCTAATACAGTTACATCGCAAATTGCTAAACTTGAGCCAGACATCATTAACCTGCATTGGATATGTGACGGATTTATACCAATTGAAGCACTGGCAAAATTCAATAAGCCCATTGTTTGGACATTTCATGATATGTGGGCATTCACAGGTGGATGCTGCTATTCTCTAGGGTGCGATCGCTATACAAAATATTGTGGAAATTGCCCTCAACTCGGTAGCAAGCAAAGCTGGGATTTATCTCGCTGGGTTTGGCAACGTAAAATTAAAGCATGGCAAAATCTCAAGCTTACTATTGTCACTCCTAGTAATTGGCTTGCTGAATGTGCTAAATCCAGTTCACTATTTGAAAATAGTGACATCAGAGTTATTCCTCACGGCTTAGACCTCAGCATTTATAAACCAACAAAGAGTCAAGTAGCCAGAAACTTACTGAGCCTCCCGCAAAATAAGCAACTAATTCTATTCGGAGCAATCAACGCAACTAGCAATTTCAGAAAAGGATTTGATCTATTGCAATCAGCATTACAAAAATTGAACCAGTCTGAGTGGAAAGATCAGATTGAACTGATTGTTTTTGGTTCATCTCAACCTCAAGATCCAGTTGATTTAGGTTTTAAGGTGCATTACTTAGGCAAAGTTGATGATGAGAATAAACTAGCGCTTTTGTATGCATCTTCGGATGTGATGATTGTGCCCTCAATTGAAGAAGCTTATGGACTGACTGCTTGTGAATCCTTGTCCTGCGGTACACCTGTGGTTTCTTTTGATTCAACGGGACTCAAAGATATAGTTGAACATCAAAAAAATGGATATCGAGCGCAATGTTTTAGTTATGATGACTTAGCAAATGGTATTATCTGGGTAATAGAAGATAAAGAACGGCATCAAAAACTTCGCGATCGCGCTCGTGAGAAAGCCGAACAAGAATTTGCGATCGAGTTACAAGCATCTCGTTACTTATCCCTCTTCGAGGAAATAGTTACGCATTAATTTAACAACCACTAACTAGGAATTAAAAACCTTTTAAAAGGTTTGTCCTACAGTCATTTGGGTATCCTACGGCAGGTGTTGGTAAAGCGATCGCACTTAATTAGCGATCGCTCTCCTACCCACTACAAGCAGAAAAACCTATAGCGATAAATTCACGAGCAATTTTGCAACACCTTTTGATTACTGCCCAAAGTTTCATTGATAGCTGTGATTAATAACTCATTTAGAGGCATTCCGGCTGCTTTTGCCATAGAGGAAATCACACTTTTGGGGGCAAAAGAACAATACAATCCGGCTTCTAAGAACCAAGGTTCTCCCTTTGGGTCGATGCGGAAGTCAAATAAACTGTAATGACGACAACCCAAAGCCTGATGACACTTCTTAGCTACTTGCTGAACCTTTTGGGTAATCGGATCGTTAGGGTCTACAATCCAAGACTTCTTGTTATCTTTAGCGGCGAAACGCAAGTTGCCATCGTCCGTTTGTTGGAGTTTATCTGCATGGTTGCGGATGGGTTTGGAGTGAGGGTCTAACAGATACTCTTCAAGAGGTAAACCCACTAGTTCCCCATCTTTGACAATGATGCCGCATCTGACTTCTCGACCGAGTTCGATAAATTCTTCTACAATGACCTCCGAAGCATATTCAAATGCTTGCTTCAAAGCAGCGTCATATTCAGTAGCCTCTTTGACTAAGGCTATCCCTAAAGAGTTATCGGAACTTACGGGTTTGACGATCGCTGGAGGTGTAATTGTCGGAACGTCTCCTTGGCGAAGCAGTTCTCCACGAGGCACTTTTACCCCTGCGGCTTCAACAATTGCTTTGGTTCTGCCTTTGTGCGCTGCGATCGCCATGATCTCTGAAGTATTGCCGACATAAGGGATCTTCAGCAGGTCGAATAGGGCGCGGTAGTGAGTCATTCCAGGAATACAAAACATTTGTGGTAACACAAGGTCAATGTTTTGCGCTGTTATAAACTCTATGGCAGCAAACAGAGTCATCGGTTTGGTATCAGCAATATCTTCTTGGCTGAGGGAAGCAGGAAATCGCCATTGGCGATCGGGTGTGATGTATGCAATCTGAAATTCATAGTGCGATCGATCTGCCGTTGCTGCAAGACAGTCTTGGGCGTAAAGGCGTGATAAATCACAGTAAAAATTATTGTATGCAGACCCAACTAAATGAAGGATACGAAGTACTGGCATGATTTATCTTCCTATGTAGTATTAGAATTTATATAGCGGTTCTCAGTTGAGTCCAATATATATCTAACAAAAACAGTACTTTCCTATAAGCGTTGGGGAGTAACATTCAAAACCTCTCTTCTTTTAGGAGAGAGGTTAAAGTATATTAGACCTCTTGTACGAATGCAAATAATTATTGCTGCATTGAAGGCGTAGGAAAAATTCTGCTGAATATAGGAAGCCGTGTACGAGGCTTATTTGCTGTTCTATTGGCATTAGGAACAGAAGAGTTATTAGCTGCCTCAAAAAAAAGAGGTGGTTTACTATTAGTAGAATTAGCAAAATCACTCAATTGGGTAGCCGAAGGTGAATTTGAAGATATGGAAGTAACATTTTCAGAATTTTGACTGTTGGTTTTTACCGGAGTTTGAGCTTGAGATGGAGTAACGAGGAAAGTTGAACTTGTTCCTAATACCAGTATGAGCAAATGAGAAATATATTGTTGCATGGGGATTGGTAAAATGGGTTGATAAATATTCAAAGCTTAAAGAAGTTGTGTTTGTTCTCAGTTATAAATAAAAGTGCAATTTTCCAATAGAAATCATGACGCTGTTGCCCAAGAAAACTTGAACACAGCGATTTCTAAATGAATAGACTATTAATGCTTAGTACATTAATTCGCTAACAAGAATCTAACCTCCCTCAATCAAGGGGAAGCTAAACTCTCTTTTGTAAAAGAAAGAGAGCGGTTATTTTAAGACTCCTGAATCTGCCTGAAAGAGAGTTAGAAATAGATACACCTGGAATAATTGACGTTTTCTTAATCAACTAAGCCATCACTACCATTAATATTCTAGTGATATTTAACTTGTTAATAAAAGAGGAATGTTACTGAACTTTTTGACAAAACTGATTTATATAAAATCAACTCTAACTCGCATATTTAACTAACTAAAGCAAAAAGTATATGAATTTTTAATAAAACCTAAGTTTGATAAAGTAGTTTTAGTTAATCAATGCGTGTATATTTCAGCAATATACACTAAGTCTGAATATATTAAGTAAATATTGAGAATATAAATCCACAGAAACCCGACTTTTCAACCAAGTCGGAGTTCTTATTTTTCACAAATGATTTAGGTTTGCTCGATTTGAGTTTAGCTGTAGACATTCTTAAACTACAACCCATTCCTATTAGATAAGACAGACAACAATTAATTTTTGCTGCAATTGAGAACCAAGGATAGAACAGCAGATTCGCACATCATGATTACTCAACTAGAAGAGTTAGCTGAGGCGCTGTTAGATTTCAACAGTCAAAGCGATTTAGTAAATTACTTATAAAATATCTTTTTACCTCAACCTAATCTGCAAGATTAAGCAACACCTACGCAAGAGTAAAGGGGGCAGGAATTAGGGGGATATTCCTACATCTTTCTCCCCTTCTCCTTGCTCCCCTACCTCTTTGGTTTTGAATTATCAAAAAGCGTTACAGCTTCGTCCCACACTCAGCACAGAAGTTGTGGGTAGGAGCATTTTTGGCATTGCAGTTGCTACAATACACTGGCTCGGCTGCTGCTTTTGGCGGTTGTTTCTGCAAGCCGACCATTTGAGCGTTGCTCTTACCAGGGGCTACCATTGGATAGCAGTTTTCGTCTCTGGTGACGTGGACATTTAAGATTACTGGCCCTTTGTGTGCCAGCATTTCAGCGATCGCATCTTTTAATTGACTGCGATCGCTGATTATCATGCCTTTAATGCCATAAGCTTTTCCCAACAACTCTACGTCTGGCATCCCTATTTCCATGTCGGAGCATGAGTAACGCTCACCATAGAAGGCTTGCTGCCACTGGCGCACCATCCCTTGCCAGCCGTTGTTAAGAATTATTGTCTTGACATTTATCCCATACTGTGCAAGCGTACCAAGTTCTTGCAAACACATTTGGAAACTAGCATCACCGCTGATACAAATGACTTCTTCATCAGGAAACGCTACTTTAGCGCCCATTGCCGCAGGTAAGCCAAAACCCATCGTTCCCAAACCAGCGCTAGAAATCCAGCGCCTTGGGCCATTCTTCAGGAATTGTGCTGCCCACATTTGATGTTGTCCGACATCTGTGGTGTAGAAAGCGTGAGGTGCTTGGCTATTGACTTCTACAATCACTTCTTGGGGTGAAATGCTGTCGAGATGATGCGGCACGATTAGGGGATACTCTTCGCGCCAACGGTTAACTAGATTTAGCCATTCTTGGTTTTGATTAGGTGTAGCCTTTACCCCTATTTCTTTGCAGCGACGCAATAAGTCTACTAACACATTCCGCACATCGCCGACAATGGGCACTTCGGGAATGCGGTTTTTGCCGACTTCTGCGGGATCGATGTCGATGTGAATTACTTTAGCGCGGGAGGCGAATTCGTCTAACTTGCCTGTAACGCGATCATCAAATCTAGCGCCAACGCAAATCAGCAAGTCACAATCACTAACGGCAAAGTTAGCGTAAGCAGTGCCGTGCATCCCCAACATTCCCAAAGCTAGGGGATGATGTTCGTCAAATGCACCGATCCCCATTAAGGTTGTGGTGACAGGGATATCGAATAATTCAGCTAGTTGTTTGATTTCTTCATGGGCACCCGCTGCGATCGCACCACCACCCACATACAATAGCGGACGGCGGCTTTCAGTAATCAACTGGATCGCGGCATTAATCTGCCGGGGATTTCCCTTCACAGTGGGACGATAACCGCGTAACTTCACTGAACCTGGTTTTACAGGTACATAGTCAAATTCTTCTAAAGCTACATCCTTGGGGACATCAATCAAAACTGGCCCCGGACGCCCAGTGCTAGCGATGTGGAAGGCTTCGGCGACAATTCGCGCCATATCTTTAGGGTCACGCACCACATAGGAGTGCTTGACGATTGGGAGCGTAATTCCGTAAATATCGGTTTCTTGAAACGCATCTGTACCAATCGACGGACGTGCTACCTGTCCTGTAACCACAATCATCGGGATTGAATCCATGTAGGCTGTGGCGATGCCTGTCACCAAATTAGTTGCTCCTGGTCCCGAAGTACCAAAGCAGACTCCTACTTTTCCTGTGGCACGGGCGTAACCATCAGCAGCGTGGGCTGCACCCTGTTCGTGCCTCACGAGAATGTGCTTCATAGCACCAGTTGCTTCCACCTTATACAGGTCGTCGTAAATTGGTAGAATTGCCCCACCGGGATAACCAAAAATATAATCAACGCCGTGGCGATGAAGGCTGTCAAGCAGAGCAAAACCGCCAGATGCTCGTTTGGGCAAGGCTGGCGGGCTAGAAGCACGAGACTGTTTGTGATTCTCGGTTTGTGGGAGACTGATTTGGGAGAGCGATTCTCCTGCGGAGACACTTCGTGAACGCACGGTCAAACCTCAGACTATAGCTAAAGTTAATGCTGGATTCTGTATTTAAGATTTCATTTTAATTGAAAACTTCAATCAAAATCTTATTAATTCTTATATTAAATATAAAGCTAGACTATTAGCCTACATTAATTAAATTACGTCTTGCAAGACTCTGCGAGTATTTTTCCAAGCCCAAACACCGACAACTACGACAACAATACTCATTGCTACCAGCACAGTTCGCAAGCCCAGAGCATCAGTTAATGGCCCAGTAATGGCCAGAGGTAACGCCAGAGCGATATTAACGGCATGATTTTGAAAGCCAAATACTTTACCATGCATGGTAGGCGGTGTTTGCTGTTGAATTAAAGTTTGCATAGGAACACCAATTAAGGAAGCGCCTACACCTAAAAATCCACAGAGTGTTAGCGCTAGCAACAAGTTATGTGTAAAAGTGAACACCCCTAAAACTAGTGCTATTATCAAAAATCCAATTAAAGGTAGAGGCTTGTGATGCAATTTATCACCCCAATGACCTAAAATCGCCGCGCCAAAGACCATACCTACCCCTGCTGCTGCTAAGAAAAAGCCAAACTGTTTTTCTTTAAGGCCAAACTCCTCGGCTAATTGAATTGTCAACACCGTTAAGGCTGCAAACACACAATATAAAGTTGTCAGTTGCAGCATGGCATTCAATATCAAACGGTTTTTCTTGAGATACCGCAGGCTCTCAGTGAATTCAGCCCAAGGGTTATTTGATGCTTGATGTTCTTGGTGGGGTTTGTGTTCTTTAAACTTAATTGGCTGCATGATCGCAGCCGATAATATGTATAGTCCACCAACTACAAGCTCTTGACCGTATTGTTCTCCCATCAAGCTTTTTGACAAACTCAGAATCGGCTCACCGATCGCAAAGCCAACAATTAAAGCTCCCATCATGGTGCTGCTAAACAGCGCATTGGCTGCCAACAAATTTTCTCGCTTCACCAACAAGGGAATGGCTGCTTGTTCAGCCGGTGCAAAAAACTGCGTCACTGAGGAAATGGCAAAAGTCAAGATTAATAGAATCAGGAACTCTCGTGGTAAGAAAGGAAGACACAGCGTTAGTATTCCCCGCACAATGTCTGAACCAATCATAATCAGCTTTTTTGGCAAACGGTCAACAAAGATACCACCAGCAGAGCCAAACAAAATTGCTGGTATTGTAAAGGACAGCATCAAGGTTGAGTACATTGAGTTTTGTGCCAACCCAGGAAGCGGTGAGTAGTTCTCCAGCAGAGCAATCATTAAAACGAAGAAAACTTTATCTGCTAACTGGGACACCAGTTGCCCAATCCACAGAAGCAT
>NZ_JADEXF010000038.1 GCF_015207245.1 Nostoc cf. edaphicum LEGE 07299 | reverse complement strand
GTAATATACTTGCTGTTAGTTTGGCTTTGCTAGTAAGCACAAAGCAGTAGTGACGTGGCTAAATTGTTACAAAAAAAGTAAAGGGTAAAGGTATAGAATTTTCCCTTATCCTTTAACCTTTTCCCAACATCTTGGCATTTGCTACTTTTGCAAAGTGTCTATTGTACTTTTGCAAAGAAGCAAGCTACAGAGAAAGTGTGATGATGAATTACCAACTACGATTAACTGCGTTGCCAAATTTTAATTGTCTTATCCAGACTGCCGCTGACTAACATTTCACCGGAAGCTGTGAAGGCTAATGCTGTGACTATATTCCGATGACCTGTAAACGTAGCCAGCAATTCCCCGGTTTGTAAATGCCACAACTTGATGGTTTTATCAGCACTACCGCTAGCGATAATTTGTCCATCAGGACTTAAAGCGATCGCATATACCCTATCTCTATGTCCTTTAAGAGTATGAAGTAATTCCCCAGTCTTCAATTGCCAAACTTTAATCGTTTGATCCCAACTACCACTCACGAGCAGTTTAGCATCTGCACTGATTGCTAAGGAACAAACGATGTGAGAATGACCCATGAGGGTATGTAGTGGTTGTGCATCTTTTAAACTTTTGATTCCTGTTTGGGGTGAAGTGCGCCAAACTTTGATTTTGCGGTAACTACCTGTAACTAGAGTTTCGCCGTCTCGACTTAAAACTAAGGAATGAGCAGCTGTATCATCTAAGGAAAGTGCGATCGCAACCTGACGTTGCATCAAATCCCAAAAGAGAATTTTTCTGTCATCTCCGCCTGTTGCTAGCATTCTGCCATCTGGGGTGAAAGCAGCACACCGCACTACCCCATTGTGTTTGTGCAAAATATCTATCAAGTCTAAAGCGCCTACGTGCCAAAGCTTAATTGTCGAATCTGCACCGCAACTCACTAAAGTCTGTCCATCTGAACTAAAAGCTAGGGAATTCACTTCATCCACCAGCCCAGATATTACCCAAGGATACTCTGATAATGTCTCTATTAATTCGCCCTTGCTTAAATCCCAGAGTTTAGTCTCTCCACGACTACCACTTGCCAATATAGGTAAGGCTTTGCCATTATTACACCCAGAACTGAAAGCTAGGCAATTAATCCCTCTGGTGTGTCCTTGCAAAGTCTGCCAGCATTCCCAGTCACCGACTATACCCTTGAGACAATGTTCTGATGGTAGAGTCTGTATTGTATCTGCGATCGCTATCTCATTAATTACTGGCGACGTGTCTTTTTTACCCATAAGTGATTCTAAATACCAACTTAACCCCCCTGCATATAACAAATTACTTGGAGTTACATACAGTTTTGGTTCAGTCAATTCAAGCTGACTAGTAGGTAAAAAGCCTGTTATTATGCTTTGCTTCTCGTAACCTAAATTACCTGTAGATGGATAAAATAAACAGAGAAAAATTAATACTTGGTGATTTTTTAAATCTTCTTGAGTAATCGACCACCTAATTTTGTCTTTCTTAATACCATTAAAACTTTCTCCATCAGCAACATAAACTTGAACGCTTAGGTGAGGATGATCTTTAACTATATAAGGAAATTTACTTTCGCTACACAAATTTCCCTCATCATCTAAAATCATGTTTTGCAAAGTATCTTGTGACACCTTTTTTACTAACTTGCCCAAGCGTTCAGTTATTACCCTGTCAACAATATGTTCCCGTAAAAGATAATCTTGGGCTTGTTGTTGGAAGTATTTAGGAAAAGGTATCGTCCAGTCAGGCGGCTCAGGATATTCCGGCGGCGTCGGCGGCGGATTTTTGGCGAGAACTTCTGCTTGTTGGCGAGAAAGTTCTTGGAGTCTAGCCAATGGCTGGCCCCAAAAGGCTATAACTTCAGTGTGACAACCTTTAACTTGACTTTCCAGCAAAGATAAGTCATAAGTTTTAGGTTTTTTCACACGTTGAAGGAAGTCAATTTGTTGAGCTTTGAGTAAGCTAATCCAATCCATCTACATTCCTACGGCAAACTATTGCATACCTACGGTAAGCTATACAAATGCAATTACTCAAGTTTATAACCTTAGTTAATTAAAAATTCAGTAATATTAACAGTCTAATAAAACACAGCCATTGAGAAATGTTTCCGGGAAAGAGATAGATGGATAGCACTTAGACATTTCATGAACTGATGCAGTTGAAGTATATAGAATTAGATGATATCAGTCAATTCTAACGGAGATAGAGATCGAGATACTGTTTCTAAGAAACACTTCTAGCTGCGAAGGAAAGTTGAATTTGAGACGGATTTAAAGATTGCAGTAACGTTAAGTCAGCAAATAGCTAGATAAAAATAACCTAGTAACGATAATTCTCGGTAATATCCTCTGAAATCGAAATAAATGGTGACGATTGGCTAATTTTAACCTTTGCGTTTTGGTTGTCTGGGTGTAGTACTTAGATCGGAAGAGTCGCCAAAAGTATCCCTTGCTTCGATCTGTTTAATCTTCATTTGCAAGTTCAAGTCCTCACTGCTAACAATTGTTTCTAAATTCGCTAATCTCCGCTCTAGCAGTTCTATTTGCTGCTGTTGCAAATAGTTAGTTTTGGATTTTTGCTCATCAGAACGCCAAACAGCAACTGTACCAACAGCTGCGCCACCAATTGCAACTAAAGGAAGAATAGCACCGCTTCTAGTAACGGCTGACAGTGGGACGCAAACTCCTAGAATGGCTACTGTAATTACCCAAATTCTTGTGGTAGCAGATAATCTGACATCTTGGTATTGTTCTAGATTGGGTTGGGATTTTTTAGACATAAGTTTATCCAAAGAAAAGTTATTTGCTACATTTACACAAATGTTGACTAAATTACTTCCTACAATAGGGTTAAGTATAATTGCTATCCTGATATTATTTTTGTAATTATGGTTACTCAGTTATTGGCGATCGCTAGATTAGGATTGCTGGGAGTAGTTGTACCTGGGCAATAGATGAATTTTCGGAAAATGATATTAGGAAAAACCAAATGACAATTGATCATTTTTTCCAAGCTGCTAAAATTGAGGGTTTCCAGTCTCCTTACGATACCATTCACCTGAAAATTTTCTATCCAGCACGTATGCCGAGTCAGGTAGAAATAAATAGAGAAATTTTGCCAGTTGATTTAGAAAAGGCACCTTTTCCAGTAGTAATTTTCTTCAACGGCTTTAACTGTGATGCTCAACAATATCAGTGGTTGGCGGTTAAACTCGCTGAACATGGACTAGTAGTGATTCTCTTTAACTGGATTGCAGAAGTTATGCCAGGAATAATTAGTCTGACTCCAGGGATTGATGTTGAAAAGAGGAAACCAACAATTTATCGTACTGTTCCGACTGCTTCGGCTTTGCCTGCACTGTTAGCGAAAGTGGAACAGTTGCAGTCTGAGGGTATTTTAGCTGGAATGCTCGATCTACAACGAATAATTTTAGGTGGGCACTCCGCAGGTGGTAGAGTAGCAATTGAAAATGCCGATCCTGATTTTTTCCCTCAAATTGCAGCATCTTTTGGCTATGGTTTACACACTATGGCAACGTTATCACTAGGGTACGAGGCAGATACTATTTTACCCTTACCAGACTCCCTACCACTTCTACTGATGGGAGGAACCTGCGATGGAATAATTGCGAACAGCTGCGATCGCTATGGTATAAGTCCTGGAAATGCTACCACCCCAGTCATCCGTACATTCCAAGAAGCAATTACTGGCGGACGAAATGATAGCTATCTACTACTTTTGGAAGGGGCAAATCACTTTTCGATAAATCAGCCAGACTCCACCTTAAAGACACCCTTGTTGGACTTTCCCGCCACCCAACCCCAAGAAAGCTTCCGTTTGCTGATGGGTGAAATCATTAATTTGTTTATTGACACTCATGTTCGCCATCAACCAGAAGCATCTCAGTCGCTTGAGCAATTATTAAATACTCCCAATCCTCTGATAAAATCCTTTGAGCGTAAATAGTTAAATTTATTATGACAAGTGCATCTTATATTTTTCTGGCTGGAGCAAGTCGCGGTGTTGGTCGAGAAATTGCTCAATATCTGACAGCACAACAGCTAAAAGTCAAAGCACTCCTGAGAAAAGCAGCAGTTGCAAGCGAACTAGGAGGAATCGGTATTGAGGTAGTTATGGGAGATGCCTTGAATATTGGCGATGTCGAACGCGCAATGCTGACAGATGAACCTATTCACACCGTTATCAGTACAATTGGCGGTTTACCGACAGAGGGAGAAAGAGCAGATTACCCCGGTAATAGAAATCTGATTGATGCAGCAGTTAAAGCTGGGGTACAAAAGTTTATTCTTGTATCTTCCATCGGTGCTGGCAATAGTGTTGTTGCTCTCTCACCTCAAGTTTTAGAAACATTGGGAAAAGTTTTAGCTGAGAAAGACAAAGCTGAACAACACTTAATCGCCAGTGGACTTACTTATACAATCATCCGTCCTGGTGGACTCAAGTCAGAACCAGCAACGGGTAATGGCGTTTTGACTGAAGATCCGCACATTATTGGTAGCATCAATCGTGCAGATGTGGCTCAGTTGGTTGTTCGCTCTTTAAATAGCCAACGCGCCAATAATAAAATCTTGTCCGCCATAGACCGAAATATGCTATTCGGGCAAAGAGAATTTGCCGAATTTTCTTTGGAGTAATTTAAGCACGCCAGCGGAGTATTTGACCCTTGACAGGATTGACAAATTCTCGTCCTTCAGCAACAGATCGAGCATACTCCCGCTTTAACTGGTAATACCACTGCGACTGCATATCTGAGTCTTTAATCAGCCGCAGCACAGGATTATATTTCAGTCCAATTTGCTGTTTTTCTACCACCGTTCTGTCTTGGCCAATGAAAGTCCGCGCCAGCACGTGTAAAAGTGGCTTGAAAAAGCCTACCCAAGGAAGTGTCCAGTAAAGAGCAAAAGTTACCTCCGTTTCTGTGTCTGAAATTGGTGTAACTGCCGTCAAATTAACGACTCGATGATTGCCAATGGTGGTTTCTTCGATTCTGACTCCAGGTAAACGAAAAGAAATCTCCGTTTCCGGCACACCACCGCCAATCAACCAGTATAATCGACCCCCATTCGCTGGTAATCGGTGTCGTCGCATCGTGAAGCCATAGGGCGAAGCATCAAATTGCTTTACTTCTTCGTGCAATTGCTCATTTCGCCACCACCAAGCGCGATGAACATAAGGTGAATGAGCCGGATCCATCAGACCTACCACTGCATGATCTATAAAACAAGGAAATTTTACCACCTCTACAAACTGGTGAGAGCGATCGTCAAACCCTGGTATTACCGGAATTTCCATATCAGACGCAGGTTGAGGGTTATCGGGATCGGGCATATATATCCAGATATTCCCTTGGGCTTCGCGAATACTATATGACTGCACATCAAAGCGACTTAAATCCATCTGCTGTTCCTCCACAAGAGAAGGTATTGCAGTACACCGTCCAGCGGAGTTAAAGCGCCAACCGTGATAACAGCATTCAACTTCCTGCCCATTGAATCTCCCACAACTCAAGGGCACACCACGATGGGGACAAATGTCCGTCATCGCAGACACTTTGCCATCCTGGCTGCGAACTAACAGCACTGGTTCTCCTAAGAAAATGCGGCTAATCATCATACCTGGCTTGATTTGATCGCTAGGCAGAGCATAGTACCAAGTATTACGTAATACAAAATTATCGTTATTTTTCATAACTAATGGCCTCTGCCTTTGACACAACGAAAGCCCTGGTTTGTGGAAAGGAAGGTGATGCTAGAAAACATTCTTTCAGGTTTTTAATTGCTGTAGGTAAATTCAACTGATGTACTTCTTGGTCGTGTTCGTAATTCTCTCAGATTTAGGTTGTTCTAAGAGCATTGGGAGCATCCACTTTTGGCGGATCGCCCTGCGCTAAGGCGCACGCTACGCGAACAGACTAGAAGTCTGGGGCTATACAAACTAAACCCGCCTGCGCGGGTTTCAGAGAGTCCGCGTAGGCGGACTTCGTTTATGTAGCCGCGATTTCCAATCGCCCGGTGTTTCTTCCAAAAGTGGATGCTCCCTCTTTGTGAGGCTGGGCCAAACCCTTTTAACTTCTTTCTTTGTGTCCTTTACGTCCTTCTCTAACGAGACGCTGCGCGAATGCGCTTCGTTTTTGTTTCTTGTACTTAAATATGGTTTAGCGCATCTTCATACAGAATTGGTATAACCCAAGCGTATTGAGATGGGAGGCTTGCCTAACAGTTATATCACAACACATTTAATCTCATGTATCTAGAGATACTATAGTATGAATACTCCTCTTGTTAAGGCAAGTCTCTAGCTCTGTCTCTCTAAAACTTCTTCGAGTAATAACGATATTTTTTTGTGTTTTATATTACAAATAAATTTAATATTTATCTAGTCTTTGGTTAGAGGTGTAGTGGAGTGTTAGTTATTATTATTGGATTATAAAAACAAATTGAACTTCTAATTCTATATAGGAGTTTATAAAGGCAACGCTAATAACGCTGTTTTTTTTGTGATTTGTATACTAAAGACAAGTAAATTATCGTTTAGCCGCGTTATTTCAACTTAATTCACTAATTCTTTTCTGAGTGCTATATGCAGAAATCAAACGACCAAAAAAGCTATTTCCTTAGATACCTTTCCCTCGCTCCTGTTCTTGCCGTTATTTCGATATCAGTTGCCTTTTCTACGTGGGCGTTTTTTAATTATTTTTTACCCGATCTTCTTTTCCATCCTATGCCATAAAATAAGGGGTGGATCGTATAACTGAGGTTTACGCTATTTGGAAAACCTTACTTTCATACCTCTCTGTTACAAGCCTATCCATTTGTCAAATCCAATAACAGCCTTGCTCTCTAGCACTTTTTTAAAATATAGTTTTGAGGATTGTTATAAAAAAGCCCGGTTACTTTCGTGACCGGGCTTTTAGTTATCTCAATCTCTCAAAGGAGGTAAAGTAATCTGAGTACGACCCATTAGCTAGCAGGTTGTTTTAAATTAACCTTGACGACTTTGTTCTTTTCTTGCTCAGTTTTAGGCAGTGTCAGATTCAAGATACCATCTTTATAATCTGCTGTGACGTTAGTGTTTTGAATTCGAGCCGACAGAGGAATTATGCGTTGAAATTTACCGTAATGAAACTCACTTCGAGTAACACCTTTTTCTTCTGTTTTCGTTTCAGACTTCCGCTCACCGCTAACGTAAACAGCATTTTCTGTGACTTGCACATCCAGGTCTTTAGCTTCTATTCCTGGCAGTTCTATCTTTAAATGAATCGCATCTTCAGTTTCTTGAATTTCAGCGGCAGGAACTTTACTTAAGCCTTTGTCAAACAATGTAGATGGTAGTCTGGTATCTTCAAATAAACTATTTATTTGGTGTTGTAGAGTGTCAATTTCTTTCCAAGGATTCCAACGAACTAGTGTCATAACTCTTCCTCGCCTTAGTTAGCTTTGTTTAATAAGTTTTGCACTTAACCTTGTGCTTAATATTCATATTATGTAGAGTTGAAGCGGCTGTAAGTTCGGTTTTTGACACCAACTAATTGATGATTACCGCACTAAATTGATAGAAAAATTTTTACGGGTTACTCTAATTTTTCTGTTCGGTAAACCCAAATAGACAAATTAGATTCAATTATACTAAATCAATAAATCTGCTGTTGAAGGGATAGCGCAGAAATACGATGCCTCAGTTTGGCTATGTCTACAACTGAGTAACAACGCTGCATAAATT
This sequence comes from Nostoc cf. edaphicum LEGE 07299, assembly GCF_015207245.1. Taxonomy (GTDB): domain Bacteria; phylum Cyanobacteriota; class Cyanobacteriia; order Cyanobacteriales; family Nostocaceae; genus Nostoc; species Nostoc edaphicum_B. Next base: position 2,637 of record NZ_JADEXF010000038.1, on the reverse strand, counting down.
TTTAGATAACCTCAGTTAAATATATATTAGGACTAGCCCTTTCAAGGTGGATAAAAATTTTGTTCAGAAAATTTCTCTTTCATCTCTTACCTCTGTGTTCTCTGCGTCTCTGTGGTTAGATAAATTACTTTTAAACCGCAGAGTCACAGAGAACACAGAGAAAAAAAAGAGATTTTTCGAGTCACCTTGAAAGGGCTAGTCCTATATATCTGTTCAAGTTTGTCCTGAACTTTACTCCCGATTTATTAACGAACACAGCATCAATAATGAAACTCTTTTCCTTACTCAATTTTGCACACATTCTTGATTCTAGTGTCATACCTAGAATCGCGATAACTCAAATAGCTACTCATGGCAAGAGTGACACATCAATCAACACAGGTATCAAATCTAATACTTTACACAACGATTCCACAGATATCAATTGTCTCAAAACCTTTGATACTGCTGTTCTTGCTTATCAGATGATGGGTCTTAGCAACTTTGAATGAACCGTAGGATGCGCTCAATTAAATCACCCGAATGGGTGAGAAAAAAATCAACCGTCTAGGTGAACTGGGTGCAGGAAGTTAAGACAGATAAAAAATAAGACTCTATTACTCAAGAACACTAGTTGCACTTTACTATAACTAAGGATAATCCTATGAAACTCTCTATCTTGATTGATTCTGTACTCATTGTTACTTCTATTGCTTTATTGCCTAGAATCGGTGGCACTCAAATAGCTACTAATAATAGTGGCGAACCTATAGCTATCAATTCTAACAATTCATCTACTCATTCTACTAACGTCAGCTACCTCAAACCCTTTGATGCTGTATTTCTAGCTTATCAAAGTAATCTGAAAGCACAGGGTAGTCTTAGCGGTAGCGCTTTGGTATCTCAATACCAAACAGCAAGCCTGACTGCATTAAATGTGGTTAAGGCTGCTGTCAACGCTAAAAAGTTACCAGCACAAGCTTTGAATAATAAAGGTTATCTAAACACTCTTGAGTCGCAGCTGACATCATTCGGCAGCATTAGTAATTTATCTTACTAAATACAGGATTGCAGAGGTTCGTAATGGATTTATAAAATGCTTTACTATCATCTGGTTGCTTTGACAAGAAAATGCGTAACCGAGCAGGAAAAGCTGCTGTCTCCCCCTAATCACTATCTCATTCGCAAATATGACTTTAACCCCTCCAAGGTGCTGGAGGGGTTTTTAGTTGGTGCTACGGTTGCTACTTGCTCTAACGCCGTCCCATGCACAGTAGCACTGGAATGCTTTCTGCTCCCACAAAAGCGTAACTTATCACACTTTTAGAAAAAAGGGACAGGTCATAAATTATTTACTGTTCTATCAAATTAACGTTGTTAAGTTACTCAGCAGGTGTAGTTTTCACCTCCAGGCTGTGTTATGTATTGTGACGCGAAACAGGAGTATAGATACGTTGCTAAAGTTTTCTCCCGAATCTCCTCTATTTATTGTATTAATCATTTTTAGTTTTCTAGTAGTAACTTTGTCAACTTGGTTATCATCTAAACCATTCGTTTTAAAACCATTTGGAGTTAATGATATTGTCCAGTTACTTACATTACAATTATTCATTTCTTTGTTGTTAGAGCGTTCTTTAGAAATTTTTATAACTACTTGGCGTGGCCCATTCGTCGAACAATTAGATATTAGTATTCAGCAAGAAAAGGCTCTAATTTCTGAGAAAATAAAGCTTATGGAAGGACAGCAGCAACAGTTTCCTTCTTTGGAATCAAATCAAATCAGTGGACTCCCACCAGAAGGAATGAGTTTAGAACAGCAAATCATCCAAAATTTTACACAAAATCAACAAAATTCATTAAAAATTTTCCAGCCACAAATGGATGATATAAATGAAAAAGAGCGCCAAAGAGCAGCTTATAAATCTGATACACGAACAATTGCTCTATGGACGTCCCTTTTATTCGGTCTTTTAATGAGCGCAATAGGTGTTCGCTCAATTGAACCACTTGTAGTTATTGATTTAGATAATCCCATACAAGTAATTATTTTCCGTTGTTTAGATGCATTGCTGACAGGTGGTTTAATTGCAGGAGGTAGTGAGGGAATTCATAAGCTCATAAAAGTTTTTATCGATTTTATGGAAGCTACATCTAAACAAATCAAAAATCAAGGATCTTCTTGATGAAGCTTTGAATGTAAGCTAATATTACAAATATGATAATCACAGTAATATCTATTCTAGATATAGAGTACTATCTTCCCATAGATAATCTTTAATCTCTACAAAACTTTTGTTTAAGTTGCGTAATAAATCTGCTTCAGATAAAATCTGAACTCCTTCCATTTCTAACTTAATTTTTTGTTGGCTAACATAAGTTATCAAATAACCTTTAGAGTCTAATATTCTATGTAACGGATAATCAGCAGCCGAAGTTTTTTTCAGGTATATAGGAATGGCTCTTAGATAACTATTATCTACTCCTATAGCTTTGATTATCTGTTTATATGTAACTACTTTTCCACTTGGTATTTTGATAATAAAACTTAGAAATCGTTTATATGGATTTTCAGATAATGCTGTAAATTTATTAGCTTGAACTTGAAAGTTACTATCAACTTTAATTTTACCTGATTTAATAACTACACCTAAAATTCCT